>JANWZU010000103.1 GCA_025054795.1 Candidatus Caldarchaeum sp. | reverse complement strand
GACAGGCCTCCCGCTCCCAGCAAGGACAGAGCTCCAACGCCTCCGACAACAACTCCTGCGACTGCGCCGACTATCCCCACGATTGCGGCGATTAACGCATTCCTGAATATCTCGTTCTGCTGGGTGATGTCGGAGATGTATTTCAGGGCTAGGAGGACGAGGATGAAGCCGACGATGCTGAGTACGAAGCCGATGTTCGGGACGATGGGGAGGAAAAGCATGATTGAGCCGACCCCGCCAAGCAGGCGGGCCTGAGATATTTCCGGCATGTGTTTCCGCTTTAAATGCTGGTTATAAGCTTTTTCTAGAGCTCCTCCACGAACCCGCCGCCGTAGGCGATGAGAACTCTGTCAGCCAGCCCAACGAACAAGCCGTTCTCCAAAACGCCCGGCACCTTTCTCAACCAAGCCTCCAGCACACTTGGCTCCTCAATCTCGCCGAAATCCACGTCGAGGATGTAGTTTCCGTTGTCCGTGACGGTCGGGCCGTTCTTGGCGTCCGAGTCTCTCAACCGTGGTGATGCTTGTTTTTCCCTCAGCAGACTGACCACATAGCCTAAGGCGAAAGGCAGCACCTCGAGCGGGACAGGTCTGTTGAGCCTGTCGACGACTTTGCTGTAGGTGCCTGCGAAAATTCTTTTCCTTGAGGCTGTTGCTAAAACTTTTTCACGCATCAAAGCAGCTCCGCCTCCTTTAATCATGTTGCGGGCTCTGTCGACTTGGTCGAAGCTGTCGAGGTAGATGTCGGGCTGTGGATGTCTGTCGAGCGTGGTTAGGGTTAGTCCGGCGTTCACACATTCCAAGTAGGTCTGAGACGAGGCAGGTATGACCGTTATGTTCTTGGCTTTTCCAGCTATTTCAGCTATCATCAGCGACACCGTCGAGCCGCTTCCCAGCCCAACCACCATTCCCTCCTCTACGTAAGCCGCAGCAGCTCTGGCAGCCTCACGCTTGTCGTTCATCTTCGTCATCCTCGAGAAGCTTCAACGCCTTCTCCTCAACAGCTCTAACCCTCTCCTCAGCCTCCAGAACCAGCCTAGAGAAACGAGTGTCAACCTGCTCGGGCAGGTCTCCAGCCTGCAGAACAACAACTTGCTTGACCACAGGAGGATGGGCTGTGTTTTTCATCCTCTTCGAAGCCGCATACGCCACGCCTATTATGGTCGAGGCTGCGAAAGCCGTGAAAATTACGGCCAAGTCCTCTAACAATTCCGCAAAACCGAGCCTCGCCCTGTCTATAAGCGTTAACAAGCCTGAGATGCTGTAGGAATACGGCTGTGCTTCAAGATAATATACATCAATATACCGCTATACCTTTTGGGTATGCGTGAAGGCCTTAGAGATAGTCGGCCACAAAAACTCGGGCAAAACTACTTTGGTTGAGTATTTTGTTGAGAGGTTTAGCCGAGATGGGTTTAGAGTGGCGGCTGTCAAGCACATCCATCATCAATTCACCATCGACACGGAGAACAAGGACACTTGGAGGATGGCCCGCAGAGGAGCTTGGCTGGTGGCGAGTGTTTCACCCAACGAGACTGCCGTAATGTTCCACGCCATGAACGAGTGGGAGAACAGCCTCAACCGTCTTCAGAGGATAATGTATGATGAGAAGGTAGACGTGGCCGTATTCGAGGGCTTTCACATGGTTCTGGGCGGTAGGGAAGACGTTTACAAAATAATCACCGTCAAAAACAGTCATGAAATAGCCTTCTTTCTCAACTCTCTGAAGCCCCCCATACTGGCTGTGGTAAACATCTCCGGCGAAATAGTTCAAAATCTGCCGGTCCCTCTGTACGTGCCGCCGTTGTCAGAGGAGCTTTACCTACATACAAGGAGGGGTCTTCAACTGGTTTAAAACCGGCCTTCGACTTGTGAAGCTGGATGGCGGTGGTCGGGGTTCTTCTGGCTGGCGGTGTTTCGAAGAGGTTTGGAGGCGACAAGGGGCTGGCGTTGGTGGAGGGTGAGCCGATGGTACGACGCATCGCAAAAACCCTCTACGAGGCTGCTGGGCAAGTTTACCTGTCTGTCAAAACGGCTGAGAGAGGTGTTAAGCTGTCCGAAGCCGCTAACCCCTATGTCTCAGGGTTTCTCGTCGACGAGTTTCAGCAAGGGCCTTTAAGCGGCATCCTCACAGCCGCCCGCAGACTAGACGCAGACGTTTTGCTGACGGCGTCCCTCGACGTCCCGATGCTCAAGCCAGAAACCCTGAAAAACCTTCTCAACCTGCACGCCAGCTCCGGCGCCGACGCATCCTCGGTTGTCTGGGACGACGGCAACGTCGAAACCCTAATCCAAGCCATAAGCAGAGAAACCGTCGTCAGCTACGTGGAAAACATCCTCAACAACAGACAGGCCCTTACACGTCCGTCGGACACACTCCGCTCAGCCAACAGGCTGCTGCTTGCCCACGCCTCCAAGCTGACGAACAACCCGTCGGAGTTCATCAACATAAACACCCCCGAAGACCTGACAAACCCCAAGCCAAGGAGCACATCCAAAACACTCGTGAAAGACAGCCTAATGATCGAAGAATGCAGCCGCCTCTACAAAAGAGCTGCACAGGAGCAGGGCCGTCAAAACAACTACGCAGCAGCCCTCGACTACCTGGCCGAGGCTTCGACATACCTGAGGCGAGGCGTGTCTAGGATTGCCTGCCACGCACTCAACGACTCTGCTTACATGTTTAAGCAGGGGGGTATGGAGGAGGCTGCGTACCAAGCTAGGACGCTGGCCTCGATGCTGTCGAAGAATTGATTTTAATTGTAGCTCTTCAAACTCAAAGCCATGGCTAAAGTGCTGATGGTTGTGCGGATTCTTCCACGTGATTCGGAGATGGATTTAGACCGTTTGCTCGAAGAGGTGAGGAGAGGGCTTCCGAAGGATGTTTCGGTCAGCGACAGCAGGAGGGAGGAGATAGGGTTCGGGCTTGAAGCTCTGGTAGTCGGCTTCCTCATGCCGGAGGTCGACGGAATGGGAGAGGCGCTTGAGAGATACCTAGCTAGCGTTGAAGGCGTAGGCGAGTTTGACGTACAGTCGGTGACTAGGGTTTAGTGGTTGGGCTGCTGCTCCTCCCCAACCTCGTCCACCAAGGCCGACAGCCTTCTCAAAGCAGCTATCTTCTCGCCCTCGCCCATCTTGGACTTGAGCACTGCGTCTCTCAGAACTGCAGCCGACTCAACCATCGCTCTCCTGTCAACCGGGTAGGGTTTACCGCTCTTCGTCCCGAAAGCGTAGGCGTACTTCACAGGGTCTCGCCAAGAAACTCTGGAGCCGTAAACCAAGCATGCCACATACGCCAGCCCCCTAACCGTTGCAGGCCCTACGCCTCCGACGGTTAGAAGCTCCTCGAAACCCCTGACGTTCTTAGCTCTGCGCAGAGCTTCCTCGTCGAATCTCTTAGGCGGAATCAAGCTGTCGGGCATCTTCTCGACGACAAATTGTATGTCTCCCTCCAGAAGTGTCTGCTTCTTCATCAAGGCCTTCGCACGGCTCAGGTCTTCGTTGAGCCTGCTGGGAGGCGTGTCTGAAAGCATCTCGAGGATTGTTTTCCGTGTCTCGGCCGAATGCCTGCTCGTCATGTCAAGCACCACCTCCTCAACTCTTTCGCACACTATTCCCGCATGAGGCTCCTCGACAACCGCTCCCACATCGCTCGACCAGTGGTACCTCCTAGCGGTCCCTGCTTTGATGTTCATGCCTTGGTTGACCACGGTCCATCTACCCGTCTCGGAGACTACTGAGGCGTGGAAGTATACGTCGTAGGAGTCTTGGACGGCTGCGTCGTCAACGCAGCAGGTAAGCCGGCTTACACGCCTGATTTCACCGACGTCTTTTACGCCTATCTCTCCAAGGGTCTTAGCTGCCTCAAGCTGAGCGGCCCTCATCTCGCTTCCCTTACCGCCCAAAACTCTAACAGGTATCTCGGTCCCAGACAACCCATGCTTGACGGCCTTCATCGCAACAGTCGTCTGGCCGCTGGTGTTCCATTCAAACCCGAGGACGCATGCGAAGGAAGTTAGCCAGAAAGGGTCTGCAAACCTTTTGACAACTGCGTCGGGCCCAAACTCGTTGGACAAGGCTCTAACCACTTCCCTGCCCAGCTCCACCATCTCCCTGAAGTGGGGCACGAAGCCTTCGGCCAGCCACAGCGTAGCCGAACCCGAACGCTTCATCCGCTTGAAAATGCTTCACGTGAAAATATATTGTTTACCGAAAACCTCAAACAAAGCTCTGTTTCACACGTATTCTCGTTAGCCGGAAGCACGCGCCTAGACGGTGTTAATGTTTAAGAGGAGCCGTTGACGACGCCATTCTGGAGTGGTGAAGCTTGGAGTACATCTACGCAGCCCTTCTACTCCACAGGGCAGGCAAGAAAGTCGATGAAGAAGGCTTGAAACGGGTCGTCGAAGCGGCAGGCATATCGCCCGACATGTCGAAGATAAAGTCGCTGGCCGCATCCCTGTCCGAGATAAACATCGACGAAGTTCTCAAGCAGGCGGCTGCAGCGCCCGTGGCCACAGCAGCTCCTGCCGCAGCCCCAGCGGCTTCTGCCCCTGCTCCTGCTGAGAAGCCTAAGGAGGAGAAGAAGGAGGAGGAGAAGGAGGAAGCTCTCTCCGGCTTGAGCGCCTTGTTCGGCTAAGCCTCTGTCAGTTGAGGCTGTCGGCGGTTAAGGCTTAAGTTTAGGCGGCGGCCGTTCAGTAGAAGCGTGCGGTGTCCGTAGAATGCCGTTCGACGAGGCTGAGTACAGGCTCGACTTCTTTCTCTCAAACTCTTTCGTCAGAAAACAGTGTAAGATATGCGGCGAGTTTTTCTGGACGCTTGACGCCGTGAGGGAGGACTGCGGAGAGTCTCCATGCGTTGAGTACAGCTTTCTGGAAAAACCATACGCAGCCGTCAGCCTAACGGTTCGAGAGGCTAGGCAGAGGTTCATAGACTTCTTCGTAGAGAGAGGCCATGCGCCTGTCAAGCCCTACCCCATCGTGGCAAGGTGGAGAACAGACCTCTTTCTGACCGACGCCTCCATCGTCGATTTCCAGCCGTGGGTGACCGACGGAATAGCCCCGCCTCCAGCCAACCCACTCGTTGTAAGCCAGCCCTGCGCTAGGCTTGTGGACTTGGACAAGATCGGCTTGACCTTCGGCCGCCACTTGACTGTTTTCGAGATGGGCGGCCACCACGCCTTCAACTACCCAGACAAGAGGGTTTACTGGAAGGATGAGACAACAGCCTACTGCCACGAGTTCATGACCAAGGTTCTCGGAATAGCCCCCGCAGACCTCATCTACAAGGAGTCTTGGTGGTCGGGGGGAGGCAACGAGGGCCCCTGCCTAGAGGTCATCGCAGGCGGCCTCGAAGTAGCCACGCTGGTTTTCATGCAGTTCAAAACACTCGACGGCGGCAGAGCCGAGACGCCTATAAAAACAGTTGACACAGGATACGGTATAGAGCGGCTCGCATGGTTTACGCAGAGAACGCCGAGCGCCTTCGACGCAATATACGGCGGCCTAGTTGACCGAGTTATGGGGATGATGGGCGTCAGCCGTCCTTCAACAGAGTTGTTGACGAGATATGCGAAGCACACGGGCCTTGTCGTCCCTAAGGCAGGCGTGTCGGTTGCGGAGCTGCGGAGACGTGTGGCAGACCTTTCAGGCATTAGCATGAGCGATGTCATCAACCTCATACAGCCCTACGAAAAAATCTACAGCAGCTTGGACTACAGCAGAGCCATCGCCTTCATCGTGTCGGAGGGTGTT
The DNA here is from genome assembly GCA_025054795.1 of Candidatus Caldarchaeum sp. Lineage (GTDB taxonomy): Archaea > Thermoproteota > Nitrososphaeria_A > Caldarchaeales > Caldarchaeaceae > Caldarchaeum. The sequence goes on along the minus strand of JANWZU010000103.1, from coordinate 7,320 downwards.
GTGCCCAGCAACGTGAAGACAGGCTACCTGGCTAGGCTTCTGATAAGAAGGGCCTACAGGCTGCTTAGGTCGTTGAACGCTGAGGAAAGGATGCTAGACCTCCTCGACATGCAGGTCGAGTTTTGGAAGCGGGATTTTCCCCATCTCGAGGAGATGCGGGATGAGATGCTGGATATCGTCAGCCATGAGGTCAACAAGTTCAAGGAGACGCTGGCCCGAGGTGTTGACGCCGTTTCCAAAGAATTAAGAGCTCTGAAGAGCAGCGCTAGGGATGTTTCCGTGGACAGGCTGATTCAGTACTACGACGACAAAGGGCTTACGCCAGACGTCGTGGCTGAGGCCGCAGCCAAGGAAGGGTTGGTCGTCGCCGTTCCTGAAAACTTCTACGAGCTCGTAGCCGCAAGACATCTCCGGGAGAAACCGGCTGAGAAGGCTCAAGAGGTGAAAATTGACGTGAGCAAGTATCCGCCTACCGCTAAACTCTACTACGAGCATCCTTGGAGGTTTTCGTTCAAGGCGAAAGTCCTCGGTGTCGAAAACAGCTACGTCGTCCTCGACTCCACGCTTTTCTACCCTGAAGGAGGAGGCGCGGTGGGAGACAGGGGAACCATAGTTTTCCGAAACATCGTTTCCGACGTGGTTGACGCTAAACTCAACGGAGACGTCGTTCTTCACAGAGTTGAGGGCCAGCTTCCAGACGTCGGCGAAGAAGTGGAAGGGTTTGTGAACGCCGAACATAGGCTCGGCGTCGTCCGCCATCACACAGCCACACACATCTTGCTGGGCGCTGTTCGACGGGTGCTGGGCAAGCATGCTTGGCAGGCCGGGGCGAGGAAGGAAGCCGACAAGGGTAGGCTTGACATTTACCACCACAAGAGGATTACGCCGGAGCAGATACGTGAAATAGAGAAGCTTGCGAACAGAGTGGTCTCGAGAAGAATCCCGGTCTCGATAAAATGGCAGGACAGGAACAAAGCCGAGGAGACATACGGATTCACGCTCTATCAGGGAGGGGAAGTACCTCTGGGAAGCATAAGAGTTGTGGAGATACCCGGCTGGGACGTCGAAGCCTGCGGAGGTCTTCACTGCGAAAACACCGAGGACGTTGGGTTGATCAAGATAGTCTCGACAGGCAGGATACAGGACGGCGTCGAGAGAATAGTGTTCACAGCAGGCCCGGCCTCTCTCGAAAGGTATCAACAAGTTGAAGCAGACATTCAGAAGGTTGCCGAAACAATCCAGAGCCCGGTCGAAGACGTCGTCAAGAAAGCCGAGGAGCTCAGCGACCAGCTAAAAACACTGCGTAAAAACATGAAAAAACTGTTGGACAGCTATGTTGTCCTCAAGGCCGCTGACGTCCGAAGCATAGCCATATCTGTTGAGGATGTATCCTTGTATGTTTCGGAGGAGGAGTTCGAGGACGAAGAATACCTCACGAACCTAGCTGCCGAAATAGTGAAAATCGACAAGCCTGCCGTCGCCCTGCTGTACGCCGGATCACCAACCTCGAAGATAACGTGCATAGTCAACGAGCAGGCTGTTGGGAAAGGATATAGGGCCGGGGTTGTCGCTAGGCTTCTGTGTGAGGCTGCGGGCGGCAAGGGCGGCGGTACTGAAACTTTGGGGAGAGGAGCAGCTCCGAGAGAGGCTTTCACATCTCTGCTGCCCGAAATCGCCAGGTTCGTCAGACCTGTCCAGCGGCTTTAGCCAGCGCAGTAGACTCGAGGTAAGCCCTCGACAGCATGAGGAGCATCGTCTCCTTTGTATAGTAGCCTGCCTCCACAGCCAAGGCCGAGGCCTCACGGCTAGCCTTAGCCAAGAGTGCCGGCAGCGTCTCGGGCGAGATGTATGAGATGTTGACGGCGAACATGAGTGCTTGGCTGAACGCTGCAGCCAAATCCTTAGACGCCTTGTCCAAATCTATCAGCAGGTCAGACCCTCCTATTACAACGCCGTCCTCGTAGGCCCTCATGATGGATATTCCCCTGAGCACGGCTTTTATGTCGAGCTTCACCAGCAGGCTTGCAAGAAGCTGTGAGATTTCGTCGCCTTTCTTGGCAACCTGCGTGTCTTTAGCAATCCACACCTGACCGCCTTCAATGCGTGTCGGGATTTTCAGTTTGCCGAAGTCGCTGAGTATCGGGCCCGGCGGAAGACCTGTGTTTGTCTCCGGAACCCAGATGTCGAAGTCCGCTTTCTCTCCTGCCTTTGCGAACATCGGCACCTTGCTCTTCTCCAGCATCAAAGCCAGCTTGAAGCCGCTCACGCTGCTGAACAGAAAGCCGATGGGGCCCTTGGCGTTCTCAACAAGCTTCTCCAAGTCTGTTCTTCCAGCCTGCCTGCAGGCCTTGACAAACAGAGTCTTCTTCAAAACCCTGCATTCACAAACCCCCCTCAGCTTCTTCCGCATCTCATGAACCGTGTTAGCCCTTACTCCGGTTAAGTCGAAGACGGCGACGACCGGATATTCCTTGATGAGCCTAGCCGTCTCTTCAACCAGCTTAGCCTTCTTGACCAACGCGGGCCTTGCAACAGTTTTGACAGCCATCTGCAACCGCTCCAGCCTAATCTGTTGGCGAAACTCTAGTTAATAACGTTGCGTTCTACAGCTCGACTTTAACAGGCTTGCCCCGGGTGGCCTTCAAATAAACGCTCTTGACGCTGCGCTGCTTCTTCTCAAGCTTTTCGACAACCCTGTTGAATATTGTTTCAGCGTTCTCGGCTATCTTCTCCTCGCTGTCCTCCTCCAACCCAACCAAGCAAGCCACCTGCGGGCTTTTCCTCAGCTGGACTTGGACGCTGTTGGCGTAGCGTTTGACCAGCCTGCCTAGGTCGGAGCCGGGTGGTATGGGTGTCGGCGTCTTACCACGTGAGCCTAGGGCGGCGCCAAGAGCCCTTGCGGCAAGCCCCATAAGCGGAGGCTCGACAAGTATGAAGTCGTATGTTGATGCAATTTTCTTTGCCTCCTTCTTCTTGCCCACCAACGCCTCAAGGTCCTCCCTGCCCAAAACCCTCGAGACGCCTTCTATTCGGCTGGCTTCGAGGGCTAGGTTTCCCGAAGCAACCACCAGTATCTTCCTCTTTTTACGGCCAAGGTCGTGGGGAAGCTCAACAACTTCTGTAAAGCGGTTCTGAGGCTTCGAAAGGTCTACCCCCGTTATGTTTACAACCATCTCTATCGACTGCTTGGACTTCGACTTCTTCATGGACTCCTTCGTCTGTTTGACTGCGTTCAAGAACTTCGAGCTGACTGCACGCATCAATTTCTCTCACCGAAGTAGCTGTCGTACCTACCCCTGTCAACCTCTTTGACCACTTCTTTAGCGGGCAATCCGTCGACCTTGACCCCCATGCTTACACAGGTTCCTAGAATCTCCTTTACAGCGGCCTTCAGCGTCTTCGACCTCATGTCAGGCATCTTCTTGTCCGCAATACTGACGATGTCGGCGAACTTAATGTCCGCCACGAAATCCTTACCAGCCGTACCCGAGCCCTTCGATATTCCCGCTGTGCTGGCCACCAAAGCTGCTGTGCTGGGCGTTCCAACTTTAACGGTAAACTGCTTCGTGTCGGTGTCGACGACTATCTCAACAGGCACACGCATGCCCATGTATGACTGTGTCTGTCTGTTAATCTCCTCAGCGACTGCTAAGACGTTCAGCCCCAGAGGCCCCAGCGCAGGCCCTATCGGAGGGCCTGCCGTAGCTTTACCGCCTTCGACGAGAAACCTGAAGGTTTTTTCACCCATTTCTGTAAACCCTCCCAAACGGCTTATTCATAAATGCTACGTCTTCGACACCGGCCTCACGGCGTCTATCGAGATGGATATGGGGAGCTGGAAAGCTGCTTCACGAAGCTCCAGAGTAACCTCCCGCTTCGCCTTCTCAACCCTTATGATCTTGCCTGTGATCCCCTTCAGAGGCCCTGCAACTATCTCGACGACCTGCCCAGTCTCTATCACATCTATCAAGGGCTTTTCAACGAGGTGAGGTGCTATAGTCTCGAGCTTCACAGGCATGGGCGGTCTAGCTTTGACGTTCCGTATGTTCTGGAGGGCCTCTGAAACAACTTCTCGGTGGCTTGTTTCGACGAAGACATAGCCCTTCAAGGCCGGCAGTATGAGGACCGACGCCACAGGGACTTTCTCCACAAGTTTGAAGAGCGGGACGAAGTTTTCAACTCGCCGCTCGCCGTCTCTCAAAACCCATGTCTCCAACTCCTCCCTCAATTTATTGGAGTAGAACCAGCTATACCCTCCGTCCTCCTGCTGAGTCTTTAGCAAAACCAAGGCATACCTCCCGCCTCTCTTCAACTCAACGGGGATTGGGAAGTTGACGTCAGCCCAGCCCTCCACCTTGAGGAGAAGCGGGTCGTACCTGCCTTCTCCGAGCCATGTCTCTGAAATCTCACCCTCCTCGCCTACTTGGTGAATCCTAGCCCTGAGAGGCTCCGACGGCTCTCCGGACTTGCCGATGTAGACCGACGCCCGTTCTACGAAGGTTGTCTTGGGAGATGTGAAGACGACCGCAGGATGCTCCCTGTCGTTCACTTTCGCCGCCCCGTTTATCTCATCGACAAAGTCGAGGAAAACTCCGTGAAACCTCGACTCGAGTATGCTGGCTACAGACCTCTCCTGCCCCACAGTAGTCTTGACTGCGAAATACTTCATCTCAGCCTTAACCAACCCAGTTATCTTTCCCCAATCCATTATTAAATATAGGTTTTCAGCCGGGCTGGAAAGCTATGGCGAGGAACCGTATTATGAAGGCAATAATGCCTATGATGCCCAAGCCGAGGAGCGTGATGCGCAGAGTTGTGGAGTATTCTTTCCAAGTCGGTTTTTTAGCCATTTTGAACAGGGTGATTGACGATTTTATGAAGCTCACCAGCCCCATCTACGTCATCTTCTCCTCAGCTGGCTATATAGTTTACCTCCTCCTTCCGCCAAGCAGAAGGTAGAGAAGCGCCGCCTCCGTGTGCATCCGGTTCTCAGCTTGGTCGTAGATCACCGACTGCGGCCCATACGCCACCTCGGGCGTGACCTCCTCGTTCAAACGCATCGGCATACAGTGCATGAACTTGGCCGAAGGCTTGGCCAGCGACATCAGCTTCTTGTTGACTTGGAAGTTAGGGAGGAAGGCTGAAAGCTTCTTGGCTCTCTCCTCGTCCTGCCCCATCGAAACGAACACATCTGTGTAGACGAAGTCTGCGTCTCTGACGGCTTCACGTGGGTTGTCTGTCAGCACAACCTCGCCCTTAGACCGTTCTGCTGCACGGACGGCTTTCTCAACCTCGTCCGACGGAGGCCTGTAATCGGCCGGATTCGCAACCCATATCTTCAAGCCGAGGAGGGCGCAGGCCTGAATCAGAGAAGTGCAGACGTTGTTGCCGTCGCCGACGAACGCTATCTTCGTTTTCGCAGGTGTTTTCGAGAACTCGAAGACCGTCATCACGTCGGCCAACGCTTGACACGGATGATGCCTGTCGCTCAACGCATTTACCACGGGAGCTCTGCCGTTTCCGCTCAACGCCACCAAGTCTTGATGGCTGAAGACCCTAGCAACTATTGCGTCAACATACCTTCCCATGACCCTTCCCGTGTCCTCAACTGTTTCTCCTCTTCCGAGCTGAAGGTCTCCCCATCCCAAGTAGAAGGAGTCGCCGCCCAGCCTAGAAACAGCCGACTGGAACGAGACTCTCGTGCGTGTGGATGGTTTCTGGAAGATTAACGCAACCTGCTTACCTGCCAGAGGTCTTGAACGTGGATACCCACGTCTCTTCCAAGCAAGGGCCTGATTCACCAAGGCTTTGACTTCTGCTCCGGTGAGGTCCATGACTTCGAGGTAGTGGCGAATTTTGCGCATGAAAAGCGAGATGAATGGGCCTGCTTTATGTTTATCTCTCCGATAAGCCAATATGCAAGCATTCTTTTCATCCAACAGGTTTGGAGATGGATGAAGCAAGAGAAGAACATTTTCTGTTCAAGTCGCTGTCCTCGCCGATAAGGCTCCGCATCCTACAGCTTTTAGACAAACAGCCCCTGAGCTACACCGAGTTGATGAAGGACGTCGGCATGGGAAGAAAAACAGCTTCAGGCCGGTTCGCCCATCACCTAAGAATACTCATCGCCTCCGGCTTGATTAGAACAAACGAGAAGACGAAGCTCTACGAGCTTACTCCCAAAGGAAGTCAGGTCGTCAAGTCGCTGCAGACGCTGCGGCACTCGCTGTCGCGGGGTAGAGGCTTGACAGTCAGGAAGTCAGGCCTCTTCATCGAGAAGTTCGACAGAAACAAGATAGCTCAGGTTTTAGTTGACGAGGCGGGGATGCCGGCGAAGACAGCGGACAAGCTGGCTAGGCTTGCTGAAGAAAAGCTCGAAAGCCTGCGAATAGAGTATCTAACCGCTTCTCTGATAAGAGAGCTTGTCAACGCTCTACTAATCGACCAAGGGTTGGAGCAGTACCGCCACAGGCTGACGAGGCTCGGCATGCCTGTCTACGACGTCGACAAGCTTCTCGAGGAGGCGTCAAGGAAACAGACGATAAGCTCTCTTGTCAGGAATGCGTCCAACGCGGTTTACAGGGAGTATGTGCTCCAAGCCATGCTGCCTCGAGAGGCTGTCGACGCCTATCTTTCAGGCGACGTGGAGTTGGAGGGTGTTGAGACGTGGGCGTTCAGCGTCTATTCAAGGTTCTACTACACAGGTAGGGAGGAACTTTCGAAGGCCTTGGCGGAGGCAGAGGCTGTGGAGAGGGAGATAGTCATCGACATGAGTGATGAAGGCGACAGGGATCAGCTGCTTTTCTTCCTCCAATCACCCTCGATTAAACACTTGACTGTTTCGATTTACACCGATCATCCAGACTCGATGGCTGGCAGCTTTTCAGAGATGGGTTTACATGTCTTGGCTCCGGCTGAGAAGCTTGTTTTGAAAAATTTCTCGCACGTTGAGCTTGTAGTTTCCAAGAGGCCTGCTTCAGCAGAGGGCCATTCTTTCCCGCCTTCAGGTATCGTTGACGGGAAAGCGGCCGTAAACCTCGTGGGGCTTTACCTCAAGTCGGGAGCCGATGAGAAGAGCTTCTGGAACAGCGTCAACTCAGCGGTTCACACAGTCGTCGAGGCTTTCAAAAAGAAGAAGGACACGGTTTCAAGGTTCTGGACAGGTCTTCAAGGCTACTTTATCCTCTCATTCGTCGGCTTGGAAGAGATACAGGGCCGCTTAGGTTTGAGAAGACTCGAGCTTGTCAAGAAACTTTGGACAGTTTGCAGGGATGCGGCTGAGGGAGGTTTGATTGTTCTGCCCAGCGGCCAGTCATCTCG
>JANWZU010000027.1 GCA_025054795.1 Candidatus Caldarchaeum sp. | reverse complement strand
GCTAAGGGAGCCTGCTCTGACTTCCCGTTTGTTTTTCAGAAAGGGAAACAACTCGTAAGCATACTCGACGGCTTTCTCAACCCTATCCCTGTTTTTCCTAACAGACCATACACCCATCCGTAGGTTTTCCTCAACTGTCAGGTATGGGAAAACCGACCTGTTCTGCCTCAGATATGCTATTCCAAGCCTGATCAGGCTGGGCGTCGGAAGGCCTGTTATGTCCTGCCCTTTGAAAGTTATCCTGCCGCTCGACGGTTTCAGCAGGCCGTAGATTGTTTTGAGGAGGGTGGATTTTCCGGCTCCGTTGGGGCCTATCACCGCCGTTATCGGGTTGTCTGTTGATAAGGATACGCCGTGCAACACCTCTATGTTTCTGTACCCCGAGACGAGGCCCTCAACCTTCAGCAAAGCTTACTCACCCATGTAAGCCTTTATCACCTGACTGTTGCGTGAAACATCCTCAGGCGAGCCGTCGGCTATCATCGAGCCTTGGTCCATCACTACACAGCGGTGGCAGACCTTGAAGAGGGCAGCTAGATTGTGCTCAACGATTAAGAAGGCAATTTTTTTCTCAGAGTTAAGCTGGAGAATCACGTCGGACAGCCGTTGAATCAACGGAGCTGACACGCCTGCGAAAGGCTCATCCATCAAAACTATTTTAGGGTTCATCATCAAGGTTCGTGCAAACTCAAGCAGCTTCTGCTGCCCGCCTGAAAGGTTGGATGCGTATTCATCGGCTAAGCGGCTGAGCTGGACCATTTCGAGAAGCTGCAGTGCTTTTTCCTCGTTCATCTCCACAACCATGAGGTTTTCCTTCACCGTCATGCGTGAGAAGATGCGGGGGATTTGAAACGTGCGGCCGATGTGTTTAGCTCGCTCGAAAGGCGGTGTCCTGTTCAGCGGAGCACCGTCCAGTTTCACCAGTCCAGAGTCAGGTTTGTAGAATCCTGAGATAACGTCGAGTAAAGTAGTTTTTCCAGAGCCGTTGGGGCCGATCAATCCAACTAGCTCCCCCTTCTCTATCTCCATGGACATGTTTCTGACAGCAACAACCCCGCCGAACGTCTTCGTTATGTTGGAAAGCACAAGCATAGTTTACCCACCTCTAGCTCTTCTGGATTTAACATAGTCTTCGACGACGGGAACCAACCCCCTCGGCATCAGCAGAACTATGAGGATGAGCAGAATTCCTCTGAGTATGTAGGGTAGAACGTCTGAAGCGAAAAATATGCGTGTAAGCCAGCTTAGAGGGTTGAATACGAAAGAGCCTACAAGAGGCCCTATGACCGTTCCTTGCCCTCCTATCATGGCAGGCAGGAGTATATCTATCGAAATTGGAACAGACATCGAGGTGTCGGGCTCGACGAAGAGCGTGTACTGGATGTAGAAGGCTCCGCCCAGCGAGGTCAAGCTTGCACTCATAACCGTCGCTATGAGCTTGTGTCTGAATGTGTTTACACCAACCGATTGTGCAGCCTCTTCATCCTCACGTATCGAGAGCAGTCTGAGACCAAACTGTGCCCTTCTTATGTAGTGGGAGAGTAGCGTGGCCAGTATGAGCATGGTTAGAATTATGTACACGTAGGGGATTCGTGATGATGCGAACTGTAGGTGCCAAAGAGAATCTCCTCTAGGCGGAACCCAAACTCCTTCAGACCTTCCAACGAAATCCCATGCTAGGAAAATCAGGCGCAGGGCCTCCGCCACAGCAAGTGTTGTCAGCACGTAGTAGTATCCCTTAACCCCAAAGCGGAAAACAGGCGCAGAGGTTGCGGCGGCGAAAGCTCCGCTAATTAACGCACCGGCTAAAAACCCGATAAGAGGAGGCACTCCGAATTTAGAGCCCAGAATGCCGGTTGTGTAGGCTCCGATTCCGAAGTATGCAGCGTGCCCTATGGATATGAGTCCAGCGAATCCTGCTTGAATGTTCCAAGCAGTGGCGAGGTAGGCGTAAAGGGCGCTCAGGATGAAAACATCGTGTACGAGAACGTTGTTGACTGCTGCTGGGAATATGGCTAGCGCTGCGAATAGTGCGATGTATGTGTTTGGAATTCTGCTCATTAAGCTCTCAGCCTTCTAGAAAGCAAGCCCTCCGGCTTGAATATCAGAATAATTATGAGTAGGAGAAGTGGAACGGCGTGTTTGAGAAGAGGTAGGAAGAAGAAAGCCGTGAAAACCTCCAGCATCCCTATGATGTAGCCTGCGAGAATGGCGCCTATGTAGTTGCCCATGCCTCCCATGATTATCACGACGAAAGCCATGACTAGGAAAACGTCGGCTATGTAGGGGTCTATCGAGTACGACATAGCCAGCATGTTTCCAGCCACAGCCGCCAGCCCTGTTCCTAGGCCAAGGGATATTGAGTAGATGTAGTTGGTCTCGATGCCGAGTATTTTTGCTGCTTCTGGGTCTTGGGCCGTGGCCCTGATTGCACGCCCTATGTAAGTGGTTTTGAGAAAATAGTAGAGGGCGAAAGAGATGGCTAGGGTCGTCAGAAACGTCAACAGGTGTGGGAGCGAGATGAAGACGCCGTCGAACCTGAAGACGATGTTCCGCAAAGGTGAGTTTACCGTGTATGTGTTCGAAGTCCACAGCATCACTATTCCATACTGTATGATTAGGAAAAGGCCTAATGTGGCTAGGACTTGTGAAGAGAAGGACTGGTCCACGACGAACTTTATCAAAAAGCGGTAAATCAGATAACCGACTAGGAAGAAAAGAGGAAAACTGAGCGGCAGAAGCAGGAAAGGCTCAACACCTAAGACACTCCAAATGTAGTAGGAGAAATACATAGCCGAAACCATGAGTATCGAATGGGCGAAGTTCACAAGCCGGGTCACGCCGAAAACCAGCGTAAGCCCGGCGCCCACTAATGCGTATATTGAGCCTAGAAAAAACCCGTTGAACAGGAGGTTTAAAAAAATAGAGGAAGATATTCCCGGAATCATCGTTCTTTCCACGATGGTGCTGGGAAGACGGGCGACACTACTCTGGACTCCTTTGGCCACACTATTCTGAACTCGCCGTTGAGTATCTGGGACATGGGGTCTACTGCGTAGATGTTCTGGCCTGTGCTGTCGAACTTCACTCCCTTCCACGGAAGGACCATTTTTTCAGCAGGCAGGTTGGTTTCTGCGATGGCTTGCCGCAGCTTCTCCGGCTCGACGCTTCTTGCTCTCTCCAAAGAGTCTATAGCCACCAGCATCGCCGTGTACATGGTTGCGACGTAGACATGGAACTCTTTCCCTGTCTCTCTAGTGAACCAGTCGTAGATTTCCTTGGCCGCCGGCCTGTTGGTGAACATGTCCATGCTTATTGCTCCGCGTCCGATTATGAAGCTGGAATCAGCTCCTACTCCGTCGATGTATGCTTTGAACGAGAAGCCGCCCGTGGTCATCAGCACTTTGGGGAAGAAGTCGACTGTCTTCAGAGTTTTGGTCCAGAGTATTGCGTCGGGTATGGGTGTGTTGACCATCAGCACTACGTCGGGGTTGGCTTGTTTCAGGATGAGCGCCTCGCTGGTCAAGTCTTTCACCGCAGTCGGATGTTTGATTCTAGCTACTACTCGGTATCCCCCGAGGTTCGGGTCTAGGTTGAGCTTCTCCCACTCAGAGCGAACTCCTATGGCGAAAAGCGACTCCTCCGACACGAAGGCTATTGTGTTAAACTTTATTCCCTTCTCCTGCTGCAGGTCTTTCAGAAGCTCGAAG
>JANWZU010000191.1 GCA_025054795.1 Candidatus Caldarchaeum sp. | reverse complement strand
ATCTGGCTTCTCTTCATCCCGGCCATCGACGACCCCACTAGAGAAAGTGCCACAGGGTTAGTCGGCGAAGCCCCAAACGTGTCCACAGCCCTGACGGCGTACCCGTCGACGGCGCTACGGTCGAAAGAAGGTACGTTAACCGGGGAGACGACGTCGACGGCGCAGTATCTTCCGAGGCTTTCTTCAAGCGGTACGTTTTCGGCAGCCGGTTGTCCGATGGATGTTTTCTCAGCTAGGGATGAGAGGGCCTCTTCCACGCTGACGAGCAGGGGGAAGCCTTTCATCTTTCTACGGCTCATGAAAACCTTATCCTTCAACAGTGTTGGGGTTTTTCCGATTTAAACATTTTACTTGCTTCCAAGTGCGGCTTTTTCAGAGGCGGACGCTCCCTTTTTTAAAAGTTCTGCAAGTATGTCGACGACCTCTATGAAGCTTTCAAACAGTTGTTTCTGTGCTTCAAGATATTTGTGCAGGTTGTTGGGCGATGGCTGGGTTTCTAGAGTATGGACTGCTTCCTCCAGCTTTGTCGCATTTATTCCGAAGACTTTGAGAGCCGCTCTAGTACGTTCAGACAAGGCCAATCACTAGACGACGACCTTCTGTTCTGCGCCCGTTATCCTTTCAGGGCTGGAGTAGACGGTCAAGCCCCGCCCCCTAACTGTGCTGACAACCGTCACACCGGTCTTCAAAGCTGCGTACAAGCCTGAAAAGAGAGGACCCCTGAGGGAGACGGTGATAGGGATCCCGGTTCTCGCAGCCTTCAACACCATGTCTGAAGCCTGCCGCCCTGTCGTCAACAGAACCGACCTTGAGAAATCAACTCCTTTAAGAGCCATCTTCCCGATTATCTTGTCTACCGTCACGTGTCTGCTCACGTCCATCGCTAGACCGACCAGCTTATCCTCTGATTCTGAATATAGTCCAGCGGTATGGACCGACACGGAGCGTTTAGAGTACCGGCCGAACTCAGCGATTATCGAACGGAGCTTCTCTCTGCTTACCCTGTAGTCCGAGTGGACACGTGGCTTGTTTAGGCCGTCGAAGGCCCGTAGGTAGTCTTCGACGGAGCCGCATGAACTCATTATCAGCTTGAACTCTTTGTGTCTCTCGACACGTTTACCAAGCTCTTCTTCGTCAACATCGAGGTAAGTGAGTACGTCTAGGCCGTCGACGACAACCTCCCTGACCTTGTCAGGGCCGCTGACTATTCCGTAGCCCAGCAGGTGGCCGACCACCATTTCCTTCAGCTCATGTGGTGTGGCGAAAACGGTGACGAAATGTTTGTCGTTGAGGTAAATGTTTATGGGGAACTCGAGGGCTACTTCATCCAGCACCTCCTCACCCGAGTCTACTCGAAACCCCTTTACCGATGTAGATAGGCCGAAGCCCTGCATCTCGACAATCACGTTCTCTGCAGCTTTTAAACATTTGCAACAATCCTGAAAAAGGGAACCATACTTCATCGGAGTCGGCTCGGTAATCATAGCTCACGACTTTGAGGTTGGCTTCAGCCATTGGACAAGCTGGGCTCGATTGCCGTGGTTCACGTGCTAAACATCAGGTCTTGTAGAAAGCTTTGAAAGCAGAAGCAAGTCGTTAGGTGTGTCTATGTCGAGGGCCGTCCCGAGCTCGACGAAAGTGCTGGCCGGGTATAGGCGAAGGAGACTTGTGAGGTGCCTTCGGTAGCTGTCATAACCGAACATCGGGGTAAAGGCGTTTACGCTACTAAGGTAGAGCATGTTCGTGCCTTTCAGCCGGAGGTCAGGGCAGATGACGCAGCCCGTTGTCCGGCCGATGGACAAGACCGTCTGTATGTTTTCGGTTCTGAGGAACGGGAGGTCAGGCAGCACGACAAGCATGGGCCCTTCGGATAATTTTTCTATCGCTGCTTTTAAGGAGCCGTTCAGGCCCAGGCCTTTGTCTACAACCAAACCCCACCCACGCCTCTCAGACGCCTCAGCCACAACGGGGTCGCTAGTCACAGACACAACCTCCAGCCCTGCCTTCTCGCAGAGACGTGCTGTCCTGATGAACAAACGCAGCACCAAGGCTCTTCTCTGCGATTCTGACAGGGCCTTGGACAGCCTCGTCTTGGCCTTCTCAAGCTTCTTCACAGGAAGCAGTGCATAACACTTCAAATATCTCCTACCAGCTCTCTCACAACTGTTTTAGCCAGCCTAACCTTGTCCTCGAAGCTGTTCATCACCGTGTCCGCAACAACAGGCTTAACACCCAGAGCCCTCACCTCATCCACGTAGGCAGAGTCGACAGAGTCCAGAACCAGAACGTCTAGAAAATCTCTGTAAAGCGATGCGACTCCGGCAGGCGAAGGGTCTAACCCTAAGCCGGTCATCATGTCTGCAGCGGGGCCTCTCAATGCACGTCCTCCGACGATGGGTGAGACTGCGAGGACTTTAGCCTCAGCCGTGCTGAGCTTCTGCTTAACTCCTTCGAGCGCTAGGATGGGGCCGATGCTTACGACCGGGTTGCTGGGACATATGACGATTGCCTCGGCTTTTTCGAGGGCTTCGATAACGGCTTTTGTCGGATTGGCTTTTTCAACCCCTTCGAACTTCACTCCATGGAAACGCAGGCCGTGGCTGTGCTTGACGAAGTATTCCTGAAACGGCATAAGCCCTTTTTCCGTGCTCACCATGGTTCTCACTCTGTCGTCGGTCATGGGTAGGACCTGCCATCCAGCGCCCAGCCTTCCAGCTATCTCCATGGTCGCTTGGGTGAGGGTGGCGCCTTGCCTCAACCTCATGGTCCTGTAAACGTGGACTGCAAGGTCTCTGTCGCCCAGCTTGAACCAAGTCTCACATCCAAGCCTGCCCAGCATTTCTAGAGCGTTGAAGCTGTCTCCCCCGACCCCCCACCCCCTAACATCGTCAGCCAGCCCGGAGAGGCTGTAGACCACAGAGTCAAGGTCTGGCGAAACATGCAGGCCGTAAAACTCTTCGTCGTCGGCTGTGTTCACTATCGCTGTTCCAACTCGGGGGCTTAAGACATGCTTCAAACCAACCAGCAGCTTAGAAGCCCCAACCCCTCCAGCCAAAGCCGTCAGCAAAGCGGCGTCCCCCATCTGTTTAAGTAGGCAACCTCGCCTATAGGCCTACGAGCTCCCGCTGTCTCGCCTCCCCTCAAACCAACCTCAACCATGGCCTGAGGCTCAAAGTCATCAGGAATTTTCAAGACTCTTCTCACGGCTTCCTGTGCGAAGAGAGGCGAGCATCTCCAGCACGACCCGTATCCCATGGCGTGGATGGCTAAAAGCATGTTTTGGACGGCGGCGGCGACGCTCTGAACCCCCATCAGGTATTCGAAGCGGCTTCTCCTCCCGTCCCAGTAGCTGTCCATGTCCTTCATGTTCAAGCATGCTATAATGAGGAATGCTGCTAGGCGGCTTCTGTTTTTCGACGCCTCAACTATCTTCTCAGCCTTATCGACTGTCAGGCCGTCGCCCAGCAGGTCTCGAAGCCAGTCCTTTCCCATCTCTTCCAGCAGCTTCTCCCTCACCTCAGGGTCGCTGACGACCACAAACCTCCAAGGCTGACAGCCGTGAGCGTTGGCAGCCCAAACACCAGCCTCAACGGCCTTTAAAGCAACATCCAAGGGAACCTCACCAGCTCCAAGCCTCTTACAGCTTCGACGGCTCTTCAGGAAGCCGAGGAAAGCATCCGCCGACATACGCTGGGTAAACAATGGCACCGTATTTTAATGCTAAAGCGTGTTTTTAAGAAGGACAGCACCCAACGACGGGCAGGATGGTTGAGCTCTGGTTCAGATACGGAAAGACAGAGGTCTTTGCCGAAGTTGAGGAATCGCTGGAGGTTTTGAAGCCTGTCGAAAGCGTCATCGACGAAAACAAGGTTGTAGAGCAGTTGAGAGAAACGGCCGACTCCCGCCTTGACACCGTTGTCCTCGACTATGTCTACTCTGTTGAGGGGTTCGACCAAGTCGTATCCACATCCCTCCGGACTTTAGCTGAGGCAGGAGGAGAGCTGAAGGTTTATGCTTCTTTCTGGAGGTACGTTGACTCTGCAGTCGAAAAACTACTGCTCAGCCATGTCAACCAGCTTCTCAGAGACCTTAACCTTGGCGGAGCGCATCCCCTCAGGAACCCACAATCCCTAGACCCGTCCAAAACACTCCTTCTGTCTCCGGCAGCTTACTGGGGGGGTGAAATACTCAGCGCCTCAGACTTCTGCAGAAAATTTGGGCTGAGCTTGAGAACTTTGTCGCCGATAGTTGGATCCGGAGGATGTGTGGCGGATGTAGTGGCCGGTGAGCTGAAAGATGTTGCTCAAACTTCCGTAGAAAAAGCCTCTGCCCTTTCCATCTACACCCCTGAAAGACCAGCCGAAATTCTGCTTGTCGGCGGGCCGGGCCATCCGGTTGACAGCCGCTTCTCAGCATGCATGTATCTGGCTGGTTCGGTTTTGAGGACTGATCCGGGTAAGGTTGTGGTTTTGATGCTGGAGTCGGCTGAAGGCTTGGGTGATGAATGGCTTCTGAAGTTGTTAAAAGGCGAGCAGGTGGATGAGCCTTTGGCCGTTAAGTTTTGGGATGTGTGGAAAAACGTTGTTGAGATGCATAAAGTCGTCGTCGTCACGGCGTTGCCTGTCACGCTGGTAAGTAGGATTTTAAACGCTCGCCACGCCGACACACTGGACCAAGCGCTTCTGTACGCCCGAAGAGTCAAGTCAAGAGAATCCAGAGTTCTGGCAGCACCAAATGTTTCAGGCACATGCTTGACAGGTTTCTAGAAAACCGTGTTCAAAGGAACAAAGCTCAAAACCAGCATGGCCGCTAAGCCTACCAGCGATACTTTTCTCCAGAAGGAGAGAGGAGAAACGTCGTCCAACGGAACTATGTCTATGTTCCGCCCCATCATGAGTATTAGCAGCAGCGCCATGAAGTAGTAGCCCGTGATAACCAGCACGCCTATGGCGATGTAAGAGGCGATGACATGCTGTCTTCGTGATAGAAAGCTTCTGAATATTCTGCCGCCGTCAAGCTGCCAGACAGGCATTAGGTTCAAAGCGGTCACAACCATGCCCAGCCAAGCCGCAAAACCCACAGTCATGAAGAAAGGCACCTCATCCGGCCTTCCATACAGAGACCGTATTAAAGTGAAGATCAAAGGCACATCGACGACCGAACCTTCTCTCGCAGCGGCTTCAACCAAAGACCTGTACTGCTCCACCGGAACCCAAGTAGCTGTTTGAAATGCGACGATGGCCACGGCTATGGCCGTTATGAAACCAGCCACAGGGCCGCTTATCCCGATGTCGAACATGTCGTCCCTGTTGGTCAGAGGCTCTTTCTGGAAAATCACAGCTCCCAAGGTTGGGATAACGCCGGGGAACCCGGGTATGAAGTAGGGGTGGCTGGCTGAGACCCCGTCTATGCGGGCAGATAGCTTATGACCCATCTCGTGGATGAATATTATAGAAAGCAGAGCAGTTGAGAAAACCAACCCGTTGAACAGTACGTCCATGACTCCGTAGCCTGGATGCACTAGGCTGAAGATTCTCCCTGTGGAGCGTAAGAAACCGTCGAACGACACGGTGATTATCGTCGCTATTCCAAGCACTATAGGAATACGAACGTCGTTCTTCGGAGGTTTGACGTATGGAAATACTCTCACCTTAACTACGCCGTTTTCCATGCGGGCCGTCGCTATGAGGCCTATCCTTTTAAGCTCGACCACGCATCTCTTGAACCTCTCCTTTATAGCCTTCTCAGCAACCTCGAATGTAAGAACACCAGCCTCAAAGTAGACGTTGTTTACGGTGAAATTGCTACCTAGCACAGCCTTGGCCGCATCAACGTCAACGGAAGCACCGCCATACAACTCCATAAAACAAACCACCTAACCAACACAAACGCAATCTAAAAACATTACCCTAAGGACAAGCACGTTGGTTAAAAACATGGGGCCGCCCGGATTTGAACCGGGGACCTCGCGGGCCCAAGCCGCGCATCTTAGACCAAGCTGGACCACGGCCCCCGAGCAGATTTGTTGTTGAGCCCCTATATATTATTGGGCTAGTCCATCCTCGGCGCTATTAGGAATTCTATTTTTCCGGCGGTTATTGGGAAAGAGAGTTTTATAGGCCTGTTTGTGGAGAGCTCTATTCCTGTTTCGTTGGACAGGGATTTGCTGGATGACATTATTTTTTCGAGGTATGTTAGGCTGAAGCTTGCTGAGACTTCTTTTTCGGTTGAGATCTCGTAGACCAAGCTTCCTTCCTTCTCTAGTTTCGTCTGGTTCACACCCACGTCGCTTTTGCTGCTTATCAGAAGGTAGCTGGGTGTGATTGTTATTTTTGTGTAGTCGCTTACAAGTGATGCGTCGTTTATTGCTTCGTAGAAGGCTGATGTCTCGACTCTGCATTTCGCATCGAAGGTCAGCTTTGGAACCGGTGTTGGGCTGGATACAGATTCTAAAGTGTTCATGACGAATGTTCTCTCCTTTCTCGCTGACGTGTTTGCAAGAACAATCCTGAGCTTTCGAGTGTTCTCGTCGTATTCCAGCGTAAGCGACTCGTTCCCAGCTCTTCTAAGGAACTTCAAAAGCTCTGTGATGTTCAGCCGTATTTCTGTGGTTTTTTCGCAGACATATTCTTCAGCCGCATCTCTGCCTAGGGAGAAGTTGACCATGCTGACATGGGCTGGGTCCATCCCAGTGAGCCTGAGCGAGTCCTTGTCCGCTGTGAAGGAGCCTTCATCCACGACTGATGAAATCGCCTTAACCAAGCCTGAGAAGTAGTCTGCTGAAGGAAGCTTTAGACGGAACGGAGTGGTTGATTCACTCATGCTGGCGGTACTGGTTTACACGGTAATTTAATGTTTGACGGTATTGTCTGCGTATTTCTCTGAGAATGTTAATGGAATACTGGTAGTGTGTTTGGCCATCTTAAGAATAAAAGCAGGGTTTTGGATGCGGACGGAGAGTTGAGCCGGGGCAGGAAAAGGGTTAAGCTGGAGATGGAGACATCGGACGGCGATAAGGTTTCGATAGTTTTTGAAGGTGCTCTGAACAGGGACAAGCTCTTCCAGCTGGCTGATTTTCTGGAGCTTATCGAGGGCCCTTCGGAGAGGCTTTCAGACGTTCGGGTTAACAAGCTGACTAGGGTGATGGAGTTGATTGAGAAGCGTTTTCCATTCGCCTCTTTCACTTCTAGGGAGGTTGCCGACGTCTACGAGCATGAGTACCGGCAGCCTATCTCGTTGAGCACGGTTTCAACCTACTTGTCTAGGCTTGCTGACCGTGGCTATCTGGAAAGGTTCGGAGCCGGGAACATGGCTAGGTATAGGCTTTTGCACGAAGCCAAGCAGGAGGCAGACGTTTCTGAAGACTAGATGGTTATGGGGATTTTCTCACGAACCTCCAACGCAGCCTGTGCAGCTGCTAGCCGAGCTATCGGCACTCTGTACGGCGATGCGCTTACATAGTCAAGTCCCGACTCGTTGAAGAACTTGATGCTTGCTGGGTCTCCGCCGTGCTCGCCGCAGATGCCCACTTCCAGCCGCGGGTTCCTCTTCTTACCTTCTGAGGTGGCATGCTTTACGAGGAAGCCGACGCCTTTGACGTCTAGGGTTTCGAAGGGGTTGGACGGGAGGATTTTCTTCGTCAAGTAGTTGGCCATGAATTTTGCCTCTACGTCGTCTCTGCTGAACCCGAAGGTTGTTTGAGTCAAATCGTTTGTTCCGAAGGAGAAGAAGTCTGCCACATCAGCTATCTCTGGAGCCGTGATAGCCGCCCTAGGCGTCTCTATCATCGTACCGACCTTGTAGTCGATTTCCTCACCCAGTTCCTCGAAAACCTTCCTAGCTGTGTCATCTATTATGCTTCTCAAGTAGGCTAGCTCGTTCCTCTCGCTGACGAGCGGGAGCATTATCTGTATCTTGGCAGTGCTGCCTATTCTCCGTCTTACCTCAATCGCAGCGGTCAAGATTGCTCTAACCTGCATCACGTATATCTCCGGATGGGTAACGGCAAGCCTGCATCCTCTGTGTCCCAGCATGGGGTTGTGCTCGTGAAGGATTTGCACTTTTCTCAGTAGGGCTTGTTTTTCGGCCAACTCGGCCTCCTTCCCCGGTTTGTTTACCAGCTCCAACATCTCCTTTAGGATTTGGTCTGGAGGCGGTAGAAACTCGTGGAGCGGAAGGTCTAGCAGACGGACTGTGACGGGAAGGTCCCGCATCGCTGTGAATATCTCCATGAAGTCCTTGACTTGGAAGGGTAGGAGTTTTTCAAGGGCTTTTCGACGGCCTTCGTCGTCGGCGGCCATTATCATCTCTCTCACAATCGGCAGTCTGTCCGGGGCGTTGAACATCCTCTCAGTTCTGCAGAGTCCTATACCTTCAGCACCCAAGGCCCTTGCCTTCTCAGCAGCTTGGGGCGTGTCTGCGTTGGCTCTAACACCTAGGCGCCTGTATCTGTCGGCTATTGCGAGAAGTTCGTTAAGCTCCCCGGTCAACTCAGGCTCCACGGTGGGCACCTCACCTAAAAAGACCTGGCCAGACCCGCCGTCAATCGTTATGACGTCGCCGTGCTTAACCGTCAGCCCTTCAGCTGTTTTGAAGTAGCCTTCATCCATGTTTATTCTTATGCTTTCGCATCCCACTACGGCGGGCTTGCCCATGCCGCGAGCAACCACGGCAGCGTGTGAAGTCATTCCGCCCCGCGAGGTCAATACTCCTTGAGCGGCTATGATGCCTTTGATGTCCTCCGGCGTCGTCTCAGGCCTGACGAGGATTACTTTCTCCCCCCTCGAGCCTCTCTCAGCGGCCTCATCTGTGTCGAACACCACAACGCCAGTCGCCGCACCCGGCGAGGCGTTTAGGCCCTTCGCTATCGGATTCACCTTGATGTCTGGGTGAAGACGTCTGTGGAGCAGCTGGTTAAGCTCCAGCGGGTCTATTCGGAGAATAGCTTCTTCAGGCGTTATGAGGCCTTCGTGTACCATGTCGACGGCTATTTTGACGGCGGCTTGGGCGGTTCTCTTTCCGTTCCTCGTCTGAAGCATGTAGAGTTTTCCGTTTTCGACTGTGAACTCGAAGTCCTGCATGTCCTTGAAGTGGCGCTCAAGCTTCTCCGCTACGTCCTCCAACTGCCTGTAAAGCTCTGGAGACATTTTCTCAATAGGTAAAGGCGTTCTTATGCCTGCGACAACGTCCTCGCCCTGAGCCTTTGGGAGGTACTCGCCGTAAAGCCTTCTCTCACCGGTCGCAGGATTGCGTGTAAACCCTACTCCAGAGCCCGAGTTCTCACCTAAGTTGCCGAAGACCATAGTCTGAATGTTCACGGCCGTACCCAACTCTTCAGATATCTTGTAGTATCTACGGTACTCCACGGCTCTCGGGTTGTTCCAAGACTTGAAAACAGCCTCCACAGCCATTCTAAGCTGTTCCCAAGGGTCTTGTGGAAATTCACGCCCAGTCTCCTCCCTGACTATTTTCTTAAACTCTTCAACTAGTTTCCTCATCTCAGAGGCTGGAATCTCCACGTCTGACTTGACGCCTAAACGATGCTTGACAGCTTCCAGCTCTCTCTCAAACCTCTCGCCCTTGACGCCCATCGCAATTCTGCCGAACATCTGGATGAGACGGCGGTAGGCGTCGTACACGAACCTCGGGTCGTCTGTAAGCTTGACAAGGCCTTCGGCAACCTTGTCGTTCATGCCTAAGTTCAGGATTGTGTCCATCATGCCCGGCATGGAGTACGGAGCGCCGGACCTTACCGACAGAAGAAGAGGGTTTGACGGGTCGCCGAACCTCTTTCCCGTCTTGGCCTCCAGCATGGCTAGTTTTTTCCTGACATCGTCGAGGAGGCCTTCGGGCATTTTTCCGCCCTGCCTGTAGTATTGTTTACAAGCTTCTGTTTGTATTATCATCCCAGGAGGCACAGGAAGGCCCATGGCGGTCATCTGCACTAGGCCGAAACCTTTACCACCCAGCTCAAACCTGCTTAAACCATTAAGCTCCTCGAACAACCCAACTAAACTCATTCTCCAAACTAATCCGATTATAGACCAAAATATAAGCTGCTCTGCCGTGGTAATGTCTTCATAATCTACAGAATATCCATAAGCTCCCTATCATGAATTCGGGCTACGTTTATAGGGAGCAGACAGGCTCATGCAAACAGTTGAAGAGAAGGGGGCTGCTGACGGCTTCGGCTCTGGCAGTGTTTTCTGGAGGGATGGGTTTTTTCACAACAAACGACGTGAGGAAAGCTGAGGTTAGCTTTCTGGAAGC
>JANWZU010000164.1 GCA_025054795.1 Candidatus Caldarchaeum sp. | reverse complement strand
CCAGACAACTGGTGGTGGAGGACAGTCCTCAACGGGTGGAAGCGGGTTCACAGGAGCTCCGGGAGACTTCTGGAGCTACCAGCGTGGCTCGTGGTACACCCGTGAAGGCCCCGCCTACCTGCATGAGGGGGAGATGGTTCTGCCTAGGGCCGTGGCCGAGTGGTTTCGACGTGGCGGAGTGTCTGTTTCGAGGCCTGTGAATGTAGCTGTGAACGTCAACGTCTACAGAGTTTCGGACGCCGGGGATGTTGCTGAGAAAGTCAGCCGTGAGCTTGTGCGCAGGCTGAGGGCGTTGTAGATGATAAGCCTCGAGGTCTGGGACGGAGTTAGATGGGTTGACAAGACAGACAAGGTTCTTAGGCTGTCGAGGAGAATCTCCAGCCGCAGCATCGAAGCCTTGGAATTCACAGCCTTGGAAGCCTTCACAGTCGGTTCACGGACACGTGTCAGACACGGCTCGGCAGTCGTGTTCGAGGGAGTTGTTTATGAGGTTAGGCGGGAGCATCGCGCTGGAGACGTAGCCAGATGCGAGGCAACAGCCTACAGCGACCTCATCGCCTTCGACCGCTACGTGGTTTTCCGAGAGTATGCGGCCGGCACTAAAGCCGGCACGATCATCAAAGACCTAGCATCGCTTGAAG
Organism: Candidatus Caldarchaeum sp.; assembly: GCA_025054795.1. Taxonomy (GTDB): domain Archaea; phylum Thermoproteota; class Nitrososphaeria_A; order Caldarchaeales; family Caldarchaeaceae; genus Caldarchaeum. The sequence continues at coordinate 5,256 of JANWZU010000164.1, read as the reverse complement.
GTAATGTGGATGTGTCTAACGTCGACGAAGCCAACACTCCTGAGCTGAAGTCGCCGTGGGCTGTTCAGAACATGGTTGCGCTGGAAGTTATGCAGAGTGTTGCGAGGGGAACCAACTACTGGCTGCGCATGAAGCCGGGGCGGAAGCTTGTCTTCAAGCCCAAGACCACGGCATCTCCTGCGGCGACTTTGGACGGTTCGAAGGTTTTGGAAGCTGAGTATTCGGAGGACAGGTGGAAGCTGCGGAACCGTGTAATCTACGTGGGCGCCAACGGCCGAGTTCTCGCCAACGTCAGCGAGGGCCCTGGCGACATGCCTGAGGTTGTGCATGACCCGTTCCTAACCGACCAGAACGAAGCTCTACGAAGGGCTCAGACACGTTTGGCGATGAACAGAGAGTTTGGAAGACAGCTGCAGGTCGAGATGCATCGGAGATACTTCGAAGACCTGAACGTAGACCTAGGCGACACCCTAGCCGTCAACCTGCCCAGCGTAGGAGTCGCCAACACCAGCATGTATGTCGTTGAGGTGGATTACAAGCCGTCGGAGCTCCGCTGCATAGTGACGCTCGGCGGCCGTCTCGAGCTTTTTGAAGAGTTTTTCGACGAAGCTTTGGGCGGAGATATGGCTTCAAGGTTTGGTGGAACGGTCTCAATTCCCGAATACGTTTCATCGGTTGTTTCGGCTCAGAACGCTGCGTTGAAGATTCAGGCCGAGGCTAAAACCCTCAGGCTCGTGAACAAGGCCCCCATCCTGCTGTCGAACGCCGTCAACGTGGTATTGGATGACGATGGATACGTCAGGCTCGCGTCGGGCCATACATCGGGTTCGTTCATCACATGGCATACTCAGGGGGAGCTTTTCAGCCGCTGGCTACGGGTTCATTACAGCTTCGAAGCTGGGGGCGGGTCTGTTTCGGCCGACATCGTCGACGCCGGCGGTCAGGCCATCGTGTCGAACATTCCACGCGACTATGAGTTCAGATACTATCCTTCGATTGGGGGTTGGTTGACGGAGCTGAACGCAAACGAATGGAGCTGTGTGAACGGCGCGGTTTCCGACTCTCAGAACGCCGTCATCAGTTTTTGGAGTATTAGAGCGACTCGGACGTCGGGGTCGTCTATGAGGGTTATCTACCCGAGGATGCAGAACCTCGGCCTCAGCCTAGCAGGGTTCCGTCATTTCGTCATTTACCTCTATTCGATGGCCGATGACTCAAACCTGAAAATCAGGCTCATGGAAAATGCTTCAAAATACCATGAAACAACCATCAACCATCAAGGCCTTACATGGCGGAAATATCAAGTTAGATTAGACACCATGAATAAGGTAGGTGGTGGTGCATCAACGTTGAACTGGCTGGAGATAGAGACAAGCCTGCCGACGCTCTACGTCGACAGCGACTACGTCCTCATGCCTGCGGGCCGGGAGAAAATCGGCGTCAAAGTCAACCTATCGAGACCATCTGCGTCGGCAACCTCGCCACGGGTAAGCCTTGTTAAACTGGTTTGGAGGGAGGCTTGAGATGAGCCAAATAATTTACACAGAGCTGGAGGCGTTTCCAATACGATGGCCATACCTACAGCTCGAGCCACTTGACACAACCACGACGCGGACATGGACTTCCGACCAGACGTTCAACATGACTACCGCATCTGAAACATACAGTACTCAGGATACGGGGTCGCCTATAGAGGAAGCGGTCTTCGGTTCGAGGAGAGTCGGCCAAGTCATGGTTCTGCGCCACACTCAGCACAACTACTGGACAGGCGTGGAGCTCGTGGTCAGGAGAGTCGGCTCTTCCGGCCCGCTTCACATCCAAATCTACAGCGTCAGGAGAAGTTCAGCGGATTTTCTGCCTCACAGCTTTCATGAAGGGTGGTCGTGGGTAGGCGACGTGGGTGACGGTGTTTCTACAACCACTTGGCGGGCTGAGACACGCAACTTCCCAAGAACCGTGAGAATCACAGGTATCCGTGCTGAAACGGTTAGCACAAGTCCAGACCGATGGCAGATACGAACAGCTAACACCGATGGCTCGCCGACCTCGACTGTAATAGCCTCGGGAACTTTGGTCAACGGAGAAACGACGTTAAGCTCTCCTCTCGAACTCAGCCCCGGACTCTACTCATTCGTCTTCTACATGTCCTCCGGGTCTGGAACCATACGCTGCAACCAGACACGCGTCCCAGCCACAGAATTCGGGACAAGCCATAGCACATGGGTTTCAACCAACAGCGGCTCCACATGGAGCTCGGCGGGAAGGACAAATTATACTTTCAGACTCGCAATACGGACTCTCGCCTACGTCGAGGACAGCCTGCTCGCCGAATACGAGCTGCCGAGCAGTTCTTTCCCGACGACTGCGGCGTGGACATCCATCATGCTCAGCGGCCGCGCAGTTTACCAGAGTCAACCATACATGATTGTTTTGTCAAGCCCTCAGTCTCCCGACGCCAGCAACTGCTACATGATTCAGAGAGGAGGAACATACAGAGGCGCGGACTGGGGTGGCAACGCTTTCGACCTCTCCGACAGCCTACATCTGCTGGAGACGAGTTTCTTCTTCGACGGCTCCACAACGACATGCAGGCCCCACGACGTTCTTCTCAGAAAAACACACATAGCTTACGCATCCGCAGACGTATACCCCACAACCTACTTCATCGGCCCCGGAAGCTACACGCCGAGGACATCGATAAACATTAGGGCTTCATCCGGGACGGTCTTCGCCCGACCCGTGGTGGAAACCCCCATCCTAAACCCCGTTGCCGAGAAATCAACCACGTCAACAACCTACACCATGTTGACGTGGGATACGTCGGGCGGTGTTCCGGAAATCCAAGCACCGGAGTCGAAACCCATCCGCTTCCTCGTGAGAGGCAACGGCTCCTACAACCAAGTCAGCTACGAGCCGCGCATCTACTACGACAAAAACCCCGTAACGCCGCGGGACTTCGGGTTCACCGAGCTATACCTGATGCGAGTAAGAGCCGAAGCCAGCAACACACTCGTCAGGGTCAACGACCGAACCAACCTATTCTTCGCAACCAGCGGCGACAGCGTCGTCATCGACCCCAACTTCCGCTCATACATCTCCAAAATCCAAGTCATAACAGGCCGAGCAACATGCGACATGCTGGGAGTGGTCTAACATGACAGACTGGTGGATAGACGGAGAAACAGGGTTGCCGGAGGAGGTTGGTGAAAAGCTGAGGAAGAAGTTTTCAACCTCCGAGGAAGGCTTACTAGTAGGTGAGACGCTTCTCTTGGGCCCTGACACGGTAAAGCCGGTCAGGCCTCTAGCGCTGGGTTCTTCGCATGACTATTTCCTCGACATCGTGTCAGCCAACATCACAATACCGTCAAAAGCAGCAGACAAGACTGACATCGTAGACGCCGACATGGAACGTCTGGCCAAGTTGAGGCTACCCGTAGCCAAACGCTACGTTCGCAAAGGCCGTGCAGAAGTCGGTTTTCTAGCCGAGGAGATGCCTGCTGAGGTGCTTACATCTCAAGGAGATATAGACGTGAAGGCTTTGCTGGCTGTGTTGGCCGCTAAGGTGATGGCTTTGGAGAGAGTTGTTTACGGAGGCGGGGGCGATGAGCTGGCTCCTGAGAACCAGAGCGAGCAAGCGGAGCGAGTCGGATAAACCAGTCGAGACCGTCATGGGCCTTAGCTGCGTCGTCCGCAGAGTGGGCGAAGACTTGGTTGTGGAAGGCCGTGCGAGGAGCAAGCGGGACGCTGACAGGCTGAAGCGCATGGTGTCTGAGATGTTGAACGAGGCGCTGGGGTCTGGGGATGATAGCAAGTGATGCAGCTCAGCTTCTGCTCAAGCTTTCTGGATATGACGTGAACCTCTACGGATGGCAGAGAAGATTCATAGACGACGACTCGAGGTTTAGGATAATGCTCAAACCTAGAGGAGTTGGCGCAACGTTCACAGTAGCCTTAGAAGCGCTGACACGAGCATTCACCAAGCCAGCGTCCACCACGATACTGATCAGCTATTCGTTGAGACAGTCGCTCGAAATATTCAGACATGTAAAGCAGTTCCTCGACAGGCTCTCAGCTTCAAGCTTCCAACACAGAGGCAAAACATACAACCTAGCCTATTCATCTGGAGAAAGAGCCGCCGTGCTTGCAAACGGAAGCAGAATAGTCTCCCTACCCAACAACCCCGACGCCCTAAGAGGATACAGAGCCGACGCAGTATACGTCGACGAAGCAGCGTTGTTCAGAGACGACTTCAAGGTCAGGACTGCCGTGATGTTCACGACCGTCGCACGTCAGGGAAGGATAGCGTTGGTTTCGACGCCGAAGGGTAGACGTGGCTGGTTCTACAGAGCTTGGACGGGTGAGGAAGGCTGGTCGAAACACCTTGTCAGCTACACGCAGGCCCCGCACATCACTCAGGCAGACATCACTCAGCTCCGAAGCGTGATGACAGACCTCGAGTGGAGGCAGGAGATGGAGTGCGAGTTCCTCGACGAGGTCAACGCCTTCATACCCTATGAGAAGATTCTTTCTTGCGTGGAGGATTACCAGCCTTCGAAGCCGTCTGAAGAGAGTCGTGTGTATCTGGGCGTTGACTTCGGCAGGTTCAGGGATTCTACTGTGGTTGTTGGGCTGGCGAGGGAGAGAGACGGGCGGCTGAGGCTGTGCTACCTTGCGGAGCTGAAGCAGAGACCGTTCAGAGAACAGCTCGAAGTAGTCGCTAAAGCCGCCGAAACGCTGAACCCAGTTGCCGTCGCCGTCGACAGCACAGGCATGGGAGCTCCTCTCGCAGAGACGCTGTCCGAAACCGTCAGAAACATCATGCCCGTCTCCATCTCCTCAGCCGTCAAGCAGACGCTCGTCAACAACCTGCGAAACATCATAACAAGCGAGCGCATCGTCATCCCAGCCGACGCCACAGCCCTGATAAACCAGCTCCGCCACTTCCAGCAAATCACCGCCGACGGAGCCACGAGATACGAGGCTCCCACGGGAATGCACGACGACTACGTAATGGCACTCGCCCTAGCATGCTACGCCGCAGCAGCAGACCACACAGCGCAGCCATCAGCTGTAAACTTCTGGAGCTGGCCCTCACCTCCTAGCCTCAGACCTTAGCACATACAGGTAGAAACCGACGAGGATGGCTGTGAAAACGGCTGCAACGACGTCGGGTGTTTTGACAACCGTCGTGAAGAAGATGAAAAGCACAGCCGCTATCAGCACGGAGGTTAGGATTGTGAACGGGATGTCAACTGT
>JANWZU010000128.1 GCA_025054795.1 Candidatus Caldarchaeum sp. | reverse complement strand
CGGCTACTACGACACGGAAGGCTGGTTCGCAGACATCGCATCGCTCCTCTACCCGAAGAGCTTCGACGACACAGACCTCAAGTACTTCGTCCAGCTCAGGTGAGTTCCCCTGCGTCTCTGGGCCCTTCCGCTTCTCTCATCCATGCTTTTTGTCTCGTTCCTCTCCTCCGTACTGGTTGGAAGCGTCCGCCTGCCTACCGAACATGTTCTGATGCATCTGTTCGGGCTGAACAGGGATTCGGCGTTGCTCGGAGCAGTCGTCGACCTCCGTGTTGTAAGGACTGCTGCGGCGGTTCTCACAGGTGTTTCGCTGGGCGTGGCTGGAGCTATGCTTCAGTCGCTCTTCAGAAACCCGCTGGCTGACCCGTTCATCCTCGGAATCTCCTCAGGCTCTTCGCTGGCGATAGCCATCACGCTGGTCCTTGGCCTCGGTCTTGGGTTTGTGCAGACTTACGACCCCTACGCCCTCTACACAGCTGGAGCCTTGGGCGCAGCAGCCACCTCGCTCCTAGTCGTCTTCTTCTCAACTTTCGCAAAAACATCCGTAGGGCTTGTGCTGGCCGGCGTGATGCTCGGCTACCTCAACGCAGGAATAACCACGCTCATCATAACTTTGTCCGAAGTCGAGACGGTTAGGGCCTTCAGCTTCTGGACGCTCGGAACATTCTCGGCTGCGAAATGGTCCGTCGTCGAACCCGTCCTGCCGCTGATGCTAGCCGGCTTGGCTGTTGCCTTCCTGCTTGGGAAGCCGTTGAACGGGCTGGCCTTCGGAGACGAGGCCGCTTCTTCGATGGGTGTCTGGGTTCGTGGCTCCCGGGTTGCGACTGTTGCGGCGGCTTCGTCGGTCGTTGCGGCGGCCACGGTTGTAGCCGGCCCGATAGGGTTCATCGGCCTCGCAGCACCTCACGTCGCAAGGCTTGCGGCAAGGACTGTGGACAACAGGTTCATCATACCTTTGTCCGGGTTGACGGGCGGCACGCTTGCTGTTCTGGCTGACATAACGGCCCGCAGCATCATGCCTCCCCTCGACCTGCCTTCGACAGCCATCACATCCATCTTCGGAGCGCCGTTGATACTTGTTCTGCTTCTGCGGAGCGGGAGAACGGTTTGATGAAGGCTTCACGTCTTTCGGCGGGCTACGGCCGCAGGGTTGTCGTGTCGAGTGTGGAGCTGGAGCTTCAGCCGGGTGAGCTGACGGTCGTCGTCGGCCCCAACGCATCGGGAAAGACAACTCTGCTGAAAACACTCGCCGCCATCCTGAAACCCGTCGCAGGAGCCGTGTATCTCTCGGGCGAGGATCTCAGCTGCATCAGCTCACGGAGAAGGGCCCGTATGGTGGCTGCTGTGTTGACGGGCAGGCCCGACGTCGGCGGCATGACGGTGGAGGAGGTTGTGGCCATGGGAAGATATCCTTGGACGGGGCCGGCCCACATCTTAGGCCCGAGGGACAGGAAGGCTGTCGAAGAGGCGATGGAGAAAACAGCAGTATCGCATCTTAGAGAACGCAGAGTCTCGGAGCTAAGCGACGGCCAGTTCCAGCGGGTGGTGATGGCGAGGGCCCTAGCCCAGCAGCCTCAAGCCCTGATACTCGACGAGCCAACAACCCATCTCGACAGCAGGTCGAGGCTCGAAGTCTTCACGCTTCTGCGGAGGCTGGCGCACGTCGACGGCTTGACAGTCGTGGCTTCAACGCATGAGCTTGAGCTGGCCTTCAGGTTCGCCGACAAACTAGTGCTTGTGGCCGACGGCGACGTGGTTGTTGCAGACGACCCCGAGGCGATGGCGTTGGACAGACGGTTTCTTCATGCTTTCGGCTTGGATGAAAAGCTGCGTCTCTCCCCAGCCACTCTGTCGGTCGAGTTCACATCCGACGCCGAGATGAACCAAGGCCCCTCTGTCTTCGTCATAGCAGGCGCAGGGACAGGCGCCCCAGTATACAGGGCCTTGACGAAACAAGGATACCGCATCAACACAGGCGTGCTTCACGAAAACGACATAGACTACCACGTGGCTTCGTCGCTGGGGTTGAACGTGGTGGCTGAGAAACCGTTCCAGCCGATAGGCGCGGAGACGTTTCAGAGGGCTGTGAACGCTTTTGACGTGTCTGACGCAGTCGTCTACACATGCCCACCAATAGGCGGCTTAAACGTGCGGAACTTGGAGCTTCTGCGGAAAAGCCTCGGGAAAGGCCTGCCGACCTACATCCTTTCCACGACGGGAGCAACTTATTTTGAAGGCGTTGAAACAGTCCACTCAGTCAGAATGCTTCTTGAAAAGCTTCCGACAGCTCAAGAGAAAAAGATGAAAACGGTTTAGACGTTTACGTTAAACAGGCGTTCGACGGACTGTGTATCTCTACTTGAGAGCCTCAGCACCCTTCTCGCCGGTCCTTATCCTCACAGCCTCCTCAACAGGTATGATGAATATCTTCCCGTCTCCAACGCTTCCTGTGTAGGCTGATTTCCTGAGTTCCTCAACCACTTTCTCTACGTCGGCGTCGTCGACGACAACTTCAAGCATCAGCTTAGGTATCAGGTCTATCTTGAACTCGTTCCCTCTAACACTCCACGATATTCCCTGCTGCCTACCCCTGCCCCTAACCTCATAAACCGTCAGACCCGAGTAGCCCAACCGCTGCAGACATTCCTTCACCTCATCAAGCATTTCAGCCCTTATCACAGCTTTAACCATCTTCACCACACATCACCTACACGTACGCAGGCTCAGCATGCTGCGTCAAGTCTAAGCCGACCAATTCATCCTCCCTCTTCACTCTAAGGCCAACCGCTTTGTCGATAAGCTTGAGGATGACGTAGGTAAGCGTGAAGCTGTAGACCCAAGCAACCGCAGTTGCCAACAGCTGTGGCACAAGCTGGTAGGGGTTGCCGTAGAGCAGGCCGGCTGCCGCGGGGTTTATCGCCGGGTTTGCGAAGATTCCTGTCGCAATAGCTCCCCACGTTCCGCCAACTCCATGTACACCCCAGACGTCGAGCGAGTCGTCTATCTTGAGTCTCGACCTGAGGCCGACAGCGTAGAAGCAGAGAACTCCTGCGACTAGGCCTATGACCGCAGCGCCCAGCACATCCACAAAACCGGAGGCAGGTGTCACGGCTACTAGGCCTGCTACAGCGCCGCTTGCAGCTCCTATGATGCTGGCTTTACCCTTCGACAGCCACGACATAAGCAGCCAAGACAACGTCGCTGCGCTCGCAGCCGTGTTTGTTGCGACAAATGCGCTTGCAGCAAGGCTTCCCGAGGTTAGAGCGCTTCCGGCGTTGAACCCGAACCATCCGAACCACAGCAGCGAAGCTCCTAAAACCACGTAGGTTATGTTGCTTGGCTCGAACGCTCCAGACCCGTAGCCTAGCCGCTTTTTCAAAACCAAAGCAGCTGCAAGCGCCGCAATACCTGCGTTGATGTGGACCACAGTCCCGCCTGCGAAGTCAAGGGCTCCTAAGTTTCTCAGCCATCCGCCAACTCCCCACACCCAGTGGGCTAGAGGGTCGTAGACTATCGTCGACCACAGCAGCAGAAACAGGAGGGATGAGCTGAACTTTATCCTCTCCACGACAGCACCTATTATCAACGCCGGAGTGATGACTGCGAACATTCCCTGAAACAGCATGAACGCCAGATGCGGCACCGTAGGTGCGTAGTCTGTGTTTGGGTCTGGGCCAACCCCTCTGAGACCGAGCCATTCGAGTCCTCCAATCAAGCCGTTGACCGTAGGGCCGAACGCAAGCGTGTACCCCCAAAAAACCCACTGAAGGCTTATGAGGGCTGCGGCGGTGAAGCACATCATTATCGTGTTGGCGAGGTTCTTTTTCCTGACTAGGCCGCCGTAGAAGAAGCCTAGGGCAGGTGTCATCAGGAAGACGAGTGCTGAGGATATCAGGAGCCAAGCTGTGTCTCCTGCGTCAACCATGGGCCATCGCCTCTGCGGGTTGGATTGGTTTTCTCGAGGCCATGGGCTGTCTGCGTGTGAAGCTGGCTGGCGTTGTGGTTGTATGGCTTATGGCTGTCTTCGGTGCGATAGCTGAGGTGTTGTGACGTATTCCTATCTTTTTCTTTGACTTTTTGACCATTTTAATTGGCTATTTCGGAAAATAGCCGAAATTTAAATATATCGTTTGACATCTTCCACAGGAATGCCGAAGACTCAGCTTCTTCAACCACCCTCGCCGCCGACGTTTTCATCCCCATCCGAAGTCTCCTGCTTCCCGTGAAGACTTCTTCTAGCCTTCAGCAGCAGCTCAGCCATCCTGCTGTCGGGAATGAAGTGGACAGGATGAGGGGACAAGGTTCTCTCGCCGCATGAGGGACAGCTCTCCTTCAACGTATACGTTCTGCACGAAGGGCATCTCCTCAGCCGCCCCGCCTTCAACAACCTGTAAACTCTCTGGGAAAGCTATAAACACAACTCAAACGACACAGGTCCTCTGGGAATGAAGCCGGTTGTGCTGTGCGGAGGTGAGGGAAGCAGGCTTAGGCCTCTGACCTACTACTTCCAGAAGACGATGGTGCCCGTGGGCCGTGAGCAGAGGCCCCTGCTCGAGTACATCCTCCGCCACATCAGGCTGCACGGCTTCGAGGAAGCTCTACTGCTCGTGGGATACAAGGGCGAGCAGGTTGCCAACTACTTCGAGGACGGTTCGAGGGTTGGGCTGCGGCTGAGCTACGTATGGGACTCCGAAGACGTCAAAGGCACCTGCTCCTCCCTCATAAACGCCTTGAAGCATGGAGCCATCCATCACAACGACTCGCTTCTCGTCTACTACGGCGACATCCTGACAAACCTCGACCTAAGGGCCCTCGCCCAGAAACATCAGGCTGAGAAAGCTGCGGCGACGCTGGCCCTCGCACCAAGATACCAGCTTCCAGTCGGAGTTGCCGAGGTGAGGGACAGCAGAGTGGTGTCGATGCGTGAAAAACCCTTCATCGACATCAACGTCACTATAGGGCTTCTTGCGCTCGAGGCCCGCACGCTGAAGCTTGCCGAGAGGTCTGTTGACATAATGTCCGACCTGATTCCGTTTCTCATCGAGAAAGGCGAGAAGGTTGCCGCCTACGTCTCGGAGGCCTTCTGGTACGACGTCGGCTCGACGGAAAAGTACGAGAAGCTGACTAACGAGATGGTTGACAGCTATCTGGCCAGCCTACGCAGCCGTTAAGTGTAAATAGCTCCGACGCAGAAGATGCTTCATGGCTCTGGACGAGCAGGTTAGGAAGATAATTCAGGGGAGGAACTTCGCATTCCTCGCAACAGTAGGCTCGGACGGCTCTCCGCAGGTCACGCCTGTATGGGTTGACGAAGAGAACGGCTACATTCTCGTGAACACGGCTGCCGGCAGGGTGAAGGAGAGGAACACGAGGAGAAACCCAGCCGTCGCTGTGGCTGTCCCGGAGTGGAGCAACCCCTACCGCTACGCATACGTCAGAGGCAGGGTCGTCGAATGGATAACAGGCCCGAAAGCAGACGAGCACATCGACAAGCTGGCCGTAAAATACACGGGTGAGAAGTTCAAGTGGCGGAGGCCGGGCGACGTAAGAGTAATCATGAAAATCAAACCAGACCAAGCGAAAGTCCTAGGCTAAAAATCCGAGCTCCACTCAACCGGGCAGTTAATCTTCACAGACCCACCGGCTTTGATGAAGCTGACCTTGAATAACCCAGCTCCTCCAAAAGGTCTACCGACGGAAAGCCTGCCGTGCTGCGGTATGGCGGATGTCTTCTCCAACCTACGCATGCTGGGATGCGAACCGGCTGACAGCTTTGGCCGGGCTGGGGAGGGGATGTCGGTGGTGCGGAAGCTATTTCTTTTACGTGGATGGTTGGGTATGGGATGAAAGCCGTCGAGGTTGAGGGCCTTGTCAAAAGGTTTGGACAGCTGGTGGCGGTGGACAACGTCAGCTTCACGGTCGAGGAGGGGGAGTTGTTCGGCTTCCTCGGCCCCAACGGAGCAGGCAAAACCACAACCATCAACATACTCACGACTCTTATCAGGCCGACTTCGGGAAAAGCGTTCGTAGCAGGCTACGACGTCTCAAAGCAGCCTTCTAAAGTTAGGCAGGCGGTTGGGCTTGTGCCGCAGGAGATAACCGTCGACGACGACCTAACCGGAAGAGAGAACCTGATGCTTCAAGCAGGCCTCTACCACCTAACACATGAGCAGGCTAGGAAAACCATAGCCGAGCTCCTCGAGCTGGTCGGATTGTCTGAAGTGGCTGACAAACGGGTTGAGACGTACTCGGGAGGTATGAGGAAGAGGCTCGACCTCGCAGCAGGCCTGATTCACAGGCCTCGCATCCTTTTCCTCGACGAGCCTACTCTGGGGTTGGACGTGGCTACACGTGCAGCCATATGGAGCTACATCAAGCGACTTAGAAGCGAGGCGGGCGTGACAGTTTTCATGACCACTCATTACATGGATGAAGCCGACGCCCTCTGCGACAGGATAGCCATCATCGACCGTGGCAGAATCAAGGCCGTCGACAAGCCCGTGAACCTGAAGAACTCGCTCGGAGGAGATGTTGTGGAGCTGGAGGTTGTCGACGGCGGCCGCAGCGTAGCCGAGATTGTTGAGAAGATATCTGGCGTTAAGCGTGTCGCCGTGGTGGACGGTTTGTACAGGCTGACTGTGGAGAGGGGGGACAAGGCTCTTCCTCTGATAGTCGAGGCCCTTGTCAGAAACGATGTGAAGGTTCAGCGCATCATGCTGAAGACTCCCACGCTTGACGAGGTTTTCCTCGAGTACACGGGCCGTAAGCTGCGTGAGGAGGCGGGGAGCTGGGAGGAGAGCTTCAGAAGGAGGCATGTGCTGAGGAGGGCGAGGGCTGTTTGATGGATGTGTTGACGGAGGTTAGGGTTTTGACGATGCGTGAGCTGAAAAAATGGTACCGCTCTCCTTTCCTGCTGGTGTTCACGCTTGTCCAGCCTGTTCTGTGGATGGGTTTGTTCGGCAAAGCCTTCAACCTAACCGGCTTCCTGAGAATACCCAACGAAATCCTCGACCAGCTTCCTCCGGCGGCAACTTCTCAGATAGCCTCCGTCTTCAACAGCATTTTGACGAGGTTTTTCGGAAGAGCTGACATAGACTACTTCAGCTACATCTCGCTGGGCATGCTGAGCATAACGGTTCTGTTCACCTCGATGTCGAGCGGCATGGGGATAGCTTGGGACAGACGGCTCGGCTTCCTCAACAAGCTTCTCGCAGCCCCCATCTGGCGTGGCTCGATAATCGTCTCGAAGGTTTTGGCCACAGTCGTCCGCTCTGTTCTTCAGGCTTCTCTGCTTCTTCTGCTCGCCTTGGCTTTGGGCGCAAGGTTCAACCCGCTTCTGCCTCTGGGGCCCTTGATAGCTGTCGCCGCCCTATGCATCCTCGCCGTAGGGCTGTCCTCGTTCTCCATCGCCGTAGGCCTGCGTCTGAAGAGCTGGGAGTCTCAGGCCGCCGTCATGAACCTCCTCAACCTTCCGCTGATGTTCGCAAGCAACGCCCTCTACCCCGTCAGCCTCATGCCCCCATGGCTGCAGACCATCGCACTAGCCAACCCGATAAGCTACGCAGTCGACGCCGTACGACAGACACTCCTGCTAGGCCAGGCGGCCAACACAGCCATCCTCATCACAGACATGGCTGCTGTCTCGCTGTTCGCAGCATTTTTCACAGCCGTAGGCACATACCTAGCAGGAACAACCCTGAAAAAAACCTAAACAAAACTAAGTTAACAATCTGCATAGAAAATAAATACGTCTCTCTCTGCATCTTCCTAGATTGTTCATTTACATAGACGAAGCAGGCGATCTAGGATTCAACCCAAAATCATCAAAATTTTTCGTTATAGCTCACCTCATTTTGAGAGAACCATGGACACTAAGAAAATCTCTGCAAAGGCTCCGAAAACGCTTAGTGGGTGATAAACGTTTCTTCGGCAACGAGTTCAAGTTCTCGCACGATTCAAACTACGTGAGAAAACAGGTTCTCGAGACCATATGTTCTGAAGAGCTAGATGTCGGCGTCGTAGTCGTGGAGAAAAATTCGGTTAAGGAGGAACTGAGGAAAAACCCTAAGATATTGTACAATTATCTAATTGTTAACTATGTAATCACAAACATTCTTGGATATCTCCCGAGTTCTGTGGATTTCGTTCTCGATAAGAGCCTACATCGAGAGACCCGTGAAGAATTTGAACGCTACTTAAAAGACAAAATGGAGTGGAAATTTTTTGTGGAACGTGGTCGTAAAGTGCCAACCATCAGGGTTATGCACGCTAATTCTCAAGATGAAGTTTGTCTCCAAGCAGCCGATTTTGTCGCGGGTGCTTGTTTCAGAAAATTTGAACGTGGAGATGCTTCCTTCTATCAAATAATAAGTCGAAAAATCAAATTTAGGAACTCATGGGGTAGAGTAGAGTGGTGACCCCTCCCTACT
>JANWZU010000105.1 GCA_025054795.1 Candidatus Caldarchaeum sp. | reverse complement strand
ATATAGTGACAACCGGTTCGGAGACGTATTTGAGAGACTCGAACGGAATCGTCTCAACAGAACCGATTGTGTCTCCAGACCTTACATCGTTAAGCCCAAGAACAGCAGGTATGTTGCCGGCTGGAATGCTTCCGACGATTTCTCTAGAAGGACCCATGTAGACGCCTACTTGCTGAACTCTGCCGGAGATGTTGCGGCCGACTATTATTACAGAGTCCCCCTCGTTAACTGTGCCGCTGAAGAGACGGCCAGTCGCAACCACACCGGCCTGAGGGTCAACCCTAACGTCCGTGACGGCCATGACCGTCGGGCCGTTCTCATCGCAGTTGAGCATGGCTTGCCCGACTTCACTCTCAAGATCTCCCTTCCATATCTTCGAGATCCTGTACTTCTGCGCAACGTGAGGAGGTGGATGTTTAGAAATCACCATCTCGAGAAGAGCTTCATGGAGCGGAGTCTTCTGCCTGAGCCACTCGACGTCTCCCCGTGAAAAAGCGTCTATGACGTCGGCGAACTTTATCCCCTTTTCCTGAGCCTGCTTGACTGTGAAACCCCATCTGTCCTTTGAGCTGCCGATGGCCACCGTGTTCTCGGCGAAGTTAATCTTCCACTTCTGACGCTGCTCAGGCTCCCCGTACATCTCAATCAAGCCGTTAACATCCCTGACGATTCTAGAAAGAGTCTCCTGAATTCTATCTGGAGGAAGCCGAAGCTCCTTCACAAGCCTGTCTATCTTGTTTATGTAAAGAACTGGTTTGACTCTTTCGCTGAGCGCCTGCCTTATAACCGTTTCCGTCTGAGTCATAACACCCTCTACAGCGTCAACCACCACGACCGCACCGTCTATGGCACGCAGAGCTCTTGTCACCCTTCCTGAAAAGTCGACATGGCCGGGTGTGTCGATGAGGTTTACGATGTACGATTTCCCGTTTGTTTCGTAGTAGAGCGAAACGTTGGCTGCTTTTATGGTCATCTGCCTCTGCTGCTCTTCTTCGAGGTAGTCGAGGGCCAGCGCCTTCCCCGCTAGGGAAGGAGATAGAAGACCTGCGGCCGCCAGCAGCGAGTCTGACGTAGTCGTTTTCCCATGGTCTACGTGTGCGATGATGCCTATGTTCCTTATGTTCTCCTTGTTCCTAAGGATGTCAACGACTTCGGATATCTTCTTAACTCTTGGCATTTGGTCTCCGCTGTGATCTGAAAAACCTCGGTTTTAAATGTATGTTGCTAAAGGTTTATTTCTTCTTCTTAGAAGGCTTCTCAAGCTCCCTCTTCAAGCCCTCAACTATCTCCCTAACCTTGGTCTTGGTAGTGGACTCCATAAGCCTGCTGCCCACGCTAGCAACTAGCCCTCCGACAAGGATGTCAGCCGACCAGGATATTTCTGTTCCCCCGTCGCTGGGGTTGAGCTGAAGAAGCAGGTTCAGGTCGGCGGTGCTCTGTATACCCGACCCTTTACCCACAATCCTCAAGCTGCTCGGCGGGTTAAGCTCCTCATACTTGAAGGCCATGTTGAGGTTTCCCTTGATCATTCCCAAGCCGATTTTGAAAACAGTCTTAAAGTTGGCCTCGTCGACCTTTTCATACTTCTGGAGGTCGGGGATAAGCTTGACGAAGTTGTCGGGGTTGGTTACGAACTTCCAGACGGTGTCTCTGTCGGCGGCGACGACGAACTTGTCAGCTATCTTCATCCTGCTAAACCTCTACGACAGGCTTTCCGGACGACCTAATCTCCTCGGCTGCAGCTAGAATAGCCTTTACTATGTTTACGTAGCCCGTGCATCTGCAGAGGTTTCCGGATATTCCGTGCCTGACCTCCTCCTCCGTCGGGTTGGGGTTTATCATCAAGAACCCAGCTGAAGCCATTATCATACCTGGTGTGCAGTAGCCGCACTGGAGGCCGTGATGTTCCCAGAACGCCTTCTGAAGCGGGTGCAGCTCGTCGCCTTTAGCCATTCCTTCAATGGTCAATATCTTCTTCCCGTTGGCCTGTACGGCGAAGTATGTGCACGACTTGATGGCCTTCCATTTTCCGTCAAACTGCATCAAAACCGTGCAGGCGCCGCAGTTTGTTGTGTCGCAGCCTATGTGGGTTCCAGTAAGGCCTGCGTACTCTCTTATGAAGTGCACAAGCAGCAGCCTCGGCTCAACGTCGTAGGAATACTTCACACCATTAATCTCGACCGAAACGTTCTTCTTAGCAGGCTCCGTCTGTTTAACCATCTTCTTAGCTGCCATACCCCACCACCTACACCGATACTCCTGCTCTCTCAAAGGCTTTATTTAAAGCCCTTCTTGTGAAAACCTTTGCCATCTCACGCTTGTACTCGGCCGATCCTCTGAGGTCGGAGGAAGGGTCCGACATGTCTGCCGCAGCCTGAGCAGCTTTCTCTATCAAGTCCTTGGTCGGCCTCTGCCCCAGCAGGATCTCCTCAGCCTCGGTGGCCTTGAAAGGCGCAGGCGCTACAGCCGTCAACCCTATGCCCAAGCTCTGGACCTCGTTCTTCTGGTTGAGAACAGCCGATGCAGCTACCCCGACAGTCGCATAATCTCCTGCCTTTCTCTCAAACTTGAGGTAAGCTTGACCAACCTTCGGCCCCGACGGCACAGGTATCACGGCCTCCACAAGTATTTCGGTTGGCTTCAAGGCTGTTTCGAACGGACCTTTGAAAAACTTGACAGCTTTGATCCTCCTTTTTCCCGTTCCCTGAGCTACGAGCTCGGCGTCCAGGGCGAGGATTGAAGCAGGCCAGTCTGCTGCCGGGTCGGCGTGCGCTAGGGAGCCGATGAAGGTGCCGAGGTTCCTGACCTGCATGTCAGCTATCTGCGGAGCGGCCTCGGCCAACAGAGGAAGCTTCTTTTTAATAATGGGAGAGTGCTCGATGTCGGCGTGTCGTGCGAGAGCTCCGATTCTGACGACTCTGCCGCCGTCCTTGATGTAGTTGAGGCCTTTGATGTTATTTATGTCGACGATGTACTGTGGAGAGACAAGCCTCAGCTTCATCATGGGAATAAGGCTCATCCCTCCGCTGAGAACCTTGGCATCTTTATACTTCCTTAGGAATGAAACAGCTTGGGCTAAAGTAGTCGGCGCCAAATATTCAAACTTTCTAGGTATCATCGGTTTTGATGAAACCGAGACCTGCTTAAAAACATTTCTACCTTTGCTTATGAGCAGACAGGTGCAAAACATAAATTAAAAGATGAAAACAAATCAACCGAGGTTGTTAAACGATCTAACTCCCGAAAAACTTGTCGAAGCGATGGAGAGGGAGCTCTACGTGGCAGACAAACCGCTTGCTCTGTCTGTGTATCTTTCGCTGAAGCTTGAGAAGCCGCTTTTGATCGAGGGAGAGCCCGGATGCGGGAAGACGGAAGTCGCAAAAGTCTTAGCCAAGCTTTTGAACACAGACCTCATCCGCCTCCAGTGCTACGAGGGAATCACCGCTTCTCAAGCACTGTACGAATGGGATTATCCACGTCAGCTGATAAACATCAGACTTCTGGAGGACAGGAAAACCCCGGAGGAAATTTCGGAGGAGATATTCAGTCAGAAATACCTGCTCAAACGGCCGTTGCTGGCTACGCTTCTCCACGAAGGCCCCAACCCGCCGGTTCTTCTCATCGACGAAATAGACAGGAGCGACGAAGAGTTCGAGGGTTTTCTGCTGGAGTTTCTCGCCGAGTTCCAAGTGACTATCCCTGAGCTGGGGACAATATCTGCTAAGAAGAAGCCGGTGGTGATAATTACTTCAAACCGCACGAGGGAGGTGGGGGACGGCCTTAGGAGAAGATGTCTGTACCTCTATGTGACTTATCCGTCGCCTGAGAAGGAAAGGCGTATTCTATCGCTTAAGGTTCCGCAGCTTTCGCCTAAGATGGCCGACGAGGTTGTTGCGTTCGTTCAGAAGCTTAGGCAGATAAACGAGCTTAACAAGAAGCCGGGTATTTCTGAAACGATAGACTGGGCTAACGCCTTGAACGTTTTGGGAGCCGCTGAGCTGAATCCCTCGATTATCGAGTCGACTCTGAGCTGTTTGATTAAGAATGAGGATGACCTGAGGATAGTTAGGGATTCCGGGATTTTCTAGGGATGTTGGAAGAGGATTTTCTGTTTTTTGTGGCTGAGGTTGCCGACCGGTTGAGGGAGTATGGGGTCAAGTGCGGCACTTCTGAAACTATCGACGCGTACAGGGCGCTTAGCTTAGTGAGGATGGAGAGAGTTGAGGATCTTAAAAATGTGATGAAGCTGTGCATGATTAAGAGGCTTGAAGACTACGAGATATTCGACAGAGTGTTCGAGGATTTGACGACGACTAGGCGGCAGAAAACCGAGAGAAGGCAGGGTGAGACGGGAGGCGACGGGGATGGTGGTCAGAGAACGCTTCAACGTAGTAGAGAAAGCGGAAAGGACTCCCGTCAAGCTATGATGGCCTACTACAGCCCCGTTGAGATACTCTCAAAAAAGGACTTACCGGTCCCTAGCTTGGAGTTTATCCGTGAAAGCAGGAGAGTGATGAAGAGGCTTAGGAGACGGCTGGCTCTGCTTCCGGGCAGGAGGTATGAGAAGAGCCTTAAGGGTGTTGTTGACTTCGGGGAGACGATAAGGCAGAGCCTGAGAAACTACGGCGAGGTTATGCGTGTCCTCCGCATGCGTAGGAAGCTGACTAGATGCAAGCTTGTCGCCATATTCGACGTAAGCGGCTCCATGGACACCTACACCGAGTTCCTGATGCAGTCCATGTACTCGCTGGCCAGACAGAGTGTGGCGGTTGAGGTCTTCGTCTTCAGCACGAAGCTGCTGCGTGTAAGCAGCCTTCTGAAGTACTTCGGCCCCAAGAAGGCGGCGGACCTCATCTCACGGGATGTTAACATCTGGGGAAGCGGGACGAGGATTGGCAGTTGTCTGCTAAACTTCATCGACAAATACAGAGGAATGGTCGGCAGGGGGACGGTTCTTATCATCGTCAGCGACGGATGGGATACAGGCGAGCCTGAGCTCCTCGACAGGGCTATGAGAAGTTTGAAGGGGATGGTTGGACGTCTAATCTGGGTCAACCCCCACGCAGACAAGCCCGGGTTTAAGCCACGGACAATCGGTATGGAGACAGCCCTACCCTACGTGGACATACTAGCAGGAATAAACGCTCTAAAGAGCATAAAGGGCTTCACAAGCTACTTCGGAATGTCCTTCCAGCCGATGACTCGACGAATGCAGCCAGTCAGCAGACGGGGCCTACGCGCTCACCCGTAGCATCCCTTATTATCTCCTCTGTCTCGACAGTTTTCACTTCCTGCAGACGTTTACCTGTACCGGCTTTTTCCAGCATCAGTATCTCAGCCATTATGCTGAGAGCTATCTCCTCGGGTTTTTCAGCACCTATGTCCACTCCGCAGGGAGAAGAGACTTTGCTCAGCCCCGTTCTATCGACACCCATTCTGACAAGAGTTTCGATAACTATTCCAGCTCTCTTCTTGCTGGCTATCAGCCCGATGTACCAAGCTCCTTCGTCGAGAGCCTTCTTGATGTACTTGTGGTCGAGCTTGTGCATGGTTGAGACAACTACTGCCGTGTTTTTGTCTATCTTGACGTCCTTGAGGTCTGGGTCGACGCTGTACTGGTCGACTCGGTCGGAGCTTTTGAACATGTCTTCCGGGTCCGCCACTACTACCTTGTAATCGAGCATCTTACCCAGCTTGGCTAGGTTCTCAACAATCTCGCCGTGGCCCACGAGAAGAAGCTGTTTTTTTGGAAGGACAGGCTCCAAGTAAACCTCCATGGAGCCGCCGCATGGAACTCCTGTCCCACGCAGCTCATCCTCCATCTCCAAGTATATAGTCCTGCTCCTGTTCTCGTTCAAAGTCTTCAAAGCTTCTTGAAGGACTGTTGTCTCAACGCAGCCTCCGCCGACCCATCCGAACAACCCCTTGCCGTCCTCCAAGATTATGGCTTTCGAGCCTACTTTTCCAGAGGTGTGGCCGATGGTTTTCACGACCGTGGCTATGCAGAACTTCCTCTGCTCGGCGACAAGCTCAGCAACCTTTGTGTAAAAAGTTAAGTTGTCCAACTCAACTGTTTTTAGTCTCGCTAAAATATAAGCTAATCGATAGCTTTATGGAATGTACAGAAGGGTTGAGCGGTTCAACGACGTATGGGAGGCCCAGAAAAAGCTTCTCAGCTTCGTGGAGCCGGTGAAAGAGTCGGAGGAAGTAAACGTTTTTCAAGCTTACCGCAGGGTTTCGGCTGAAAAAATAGTATCTGCAAGAGATTTGCCGGCTTTCAATGCCTCGCACATGGATGGGTTTGCTGTCAGTTCACAGAGCCTTCAGAAAGCTTCGC
>JANWZU010000070.1 GCA_025054795.1 Candidatus Caldarchaeum sp. | reverse complement strand
GGTTCATTCTCTGCGGAGTGGCGACAACCCTTGTCTGGCTTACGGGGACGGCTGAAAGAGCAAGGAGCCTCACAGAACTGCCTAAAATCTTCGGCAACGTCGGAGGAATACTACTTCTAGTCGGTGTATCCTACCTGCTTGCTAGGCTTATCATCTCTCACGACTTTCGAAGAAACCGATCACTCGGGGACCTTTCATTCTTCATAGCTCTGTTCCTTGTGACCGTCACGGGGTTCACTACACAGTTCTTTAGAATGGAAGGCTCAACGACTTTAGCGCTGACCAACTACTTCATCCATCTCGCAGCGAACGTGTTTCTGCTGGCTGCAGCTCCTTTCACACACTTCTTCCACGCAATAACAACACCCTTGATGCGAATGCTAGCAGTCCTCTACCCCAACAGCACGATGTACAGGAAGAAATTCGACAAAATAGCTGAAGACGTGCTCACGTATTTTGAAGAAGAAAAACCTAGCTCAAGGCGGATGAATATTTAGATTGGTGCTCCCCAGCTAATTAAGCATGTCAGGCAGCGCATCCAGACACGACGCAGTCATCGTCGGGGGAGGAATCGTCGGCCTTCTAACATCGCTTATGCTTAGGCGGAGAGGCTTCGACGTTGCGTTAGTGGCTGGGAAAGACTTGACCAAAGCAGCTTCATGGGGCAACGCAGGATACCTGGCCGCCGGCTTCGGCTCTCCAATCCCATCAGCGGAAAGCATCTCGCAAATACTGAAGTGGATGATTTCAGGCGAATCCCCCGTTAAGGTTTCGGCTTCTTTCTTTTTCAGAGAGATTCTGCCGGGTGGGTGGCTCGCCGAATATCTCAGAGAATCACGCAAAACCACCAGCCTAGAGTATGCGTTGAAGATGAGAGAGTCATGTTTTGAAGGAGTACGCTTGCTGAAGAAAATCATAGAAGAGTATAACCTGCAGGTGGACCTGAGGGCTGACGGAGTGCTGGAAGTCTACCTAAGCAGGAGAAACCTCGAGAAACATCTCAAACTCCTCGAACAGAACAGAGAGCTAAAAGTAGACTTCAGGTTTCTAGACAGAGAAGAATGCTTGAACGACGACCCGCTGCTTTCACCCAGCATAGTTGGAGGAATACTCTTCAAGGACGACCTTTCGCTAACACCTTCGAAGCTGATGCAATCCCTAAGGCTGCTTCTCTCACAGCGTCTGAACGTACCGTTGATCGACGAGGAGGTTGTGAAGATGAACGTAGATAACAGAGTAGTGTCTTCTGTTTCGCTGTCAAACGGCTCTTCCATCGCCGGACGACAATATGTGGTCTGCGCAGGAGTTCATACGAAGCGTTTACTCTCGACAATCGGCATAGAAATACCGCTGGCGCCGGCCTACGGCTACATGGTGATGACTGAGCCGGTCTCGGAGAGGCTTAGGCATGCCACGGCGGGTGGAGAGTTCAGAGTTGCGATGTCTCAGACTGGTGAGGGCAACCTGCGTGCAACAGGGTTTTTCGAGCTAAGCACCGCACAGCACCTGCCACATGACCGGAGATGCTCGTTTCTAAGACAGAAGGCCACTGAATACATACCCGCCTTCAGCAAAGTCAGCATAGTCGAAACGTGGCATGGCGCAAGACCGTGCACACCCACCGGCCTGCCGGTCGTAGGATGGACGAAATACAACAACCTGGTAGTCGCCGCCGGCCACTGTCGTCTGGGGGTGACAACGGCTGCTGCAACTGCAAAGCTTGTTAGCGAAAATCTGCTCAGCGAGAAAAGACCGATATGAGTTGCATCCGAATGGCCTGACGCCGGTTCGTGGTCTGAAGATATGCGGAACACAGCAGTAAGCTTTATATCCATTAAACCGTTTTGAGGGACATGGACGATGTCCCAGTCATAGACATGTTCAACCACATTTTTCCATCGGGATATCTAAGTGAGCTTGCGCGTAGATGTCCAAATCTAGCGTTTAAAACAGACAGTAGGACTTCAGCCGTCAAAATTTTCAACACGCAAACTGGGGTCTTCGTAGCATACTCACTCCCCAATTCAGTTTTTGACACTCCAGAGAAAAGACTAGAGGACATGGACGCCTACGGGGTGTACATCCAAGTGTTAAGCGCATCGCTACCCGCTGCCGAACCTTCGCTACTATCGACAACGCCTGAAAACGTGGTCGCAATCGCTAAATCTATCAACGATTCTATTGCTAAAATCGTCGAAAAACATTCCGACCGTTTCTTGGGTGCGGCTGAGGTGCCTGTCGTCGATGAAAACGCCGCATTGGAAGAGTTTGACCGAGCCGTGAACGACCTCGGAATGAAGTGCATCCAGCTGTACACCCAGATGGCGGGCCTTCCGTTAGACCATGAGATGTTTCATCCGCTTTTCGAACGAGCGGTGAAATACGACGTACCAATACTTTTACATCCCAACAACCCGCCGCCTACACAACGCAGAGGATACGAGCATGATTACTCCCTCTCAATTGTCTTCGGATGGCCTTACGAAACCACGCTTGCACTTTCTCGCCTCGTCCTTTCAGGGGTGCTTGAAAAATTTCCCACGCTAAAAATAGTATCCCATCACATGGGCGGCATGGTGGCGCACTTCAGCGGCAGGCTTCAGATTCTCGAAAGCCTTCTCGAAGGATGGAAGTACCGCAAAAAATTACTAGACTACTTCAAAATGTTCTACGTAGACACGGTCCTAGGCGGATACATACAGGCCGCTAAATGCGGCTATGAAATTTTCGGCCCGGACCATATCGTCTTCGGCTCGGACTATCCCTTTGGACCGGAAAACGGCAAAGCTTTCATACGTCAGGCGAAAGACGTCGTTAAAGGACTGAGCATACCGGAGAACGAGCAGGCAAAGATACTTTACAAAAATGCGAAAAAACTCTTGAGGATACATTAAGTTGAGATAGCTAGCAATTCGCTAAAACGAACCATGTGAAAAACTTGGACGTCCCTCAAGAGGTTCTTAGCCGCTTTTTTTGATTAAGCTGTGTACTTTGTAGGGAGTGAGAGGCGTTTCTCTAACCTTTACACGGTAGTTTCGCAACGCATTCTCGACAGCGTTTGCTAAAGCAGCGGATGTAGGAATTATCCCGCTCTCCCCAACTCCCTTCACTCCAAGCGGATTAGTCTTGGCCTTTGTTTCCATGTGCTCTATCAAAAAAGGCGGGCAATCGGCGGCAGAGGGTACCAAATAATCCATGAAGGTTGAGGAAACAAGATGACCGTCCGAGTCGTATGACAGTTCCTCCAGCAACGTCCCGCCTATCCCCTGAACAGCGCCCCCAACTACCTGTCCCTCAACTATCATCGGATTAATCAAAGTTCCGCTGTCATCAACTATAACATACTTGAGGATGTCAACCTTACCCGTCTCTGGGTCAACCTCCACTAAGGCCACATGAACGCCCCATGTGTTCGTCCAAGACCCTGGGTCGTAGGAAACAGAGGCCTCGAAACCGGGCTCCACGTCTGAGGGTAATCCCACCGCAAGGATCGCCCTTTTGGCTATCTCTTTGATATGAAGCCGTTTGCCGGGGACGCCCTTCACATAGAAAAACCCGTCTTTGAACTCTATGTCGTCTTCCTTGGCTTCGAGGATGTTGGCTGCGACTTTGACGGCCTTCTTTATCAGAGCATCAGCAAGCTTGTAGACGGCTCCGCTTCCCACTACGGCGTTTCTGCTGCCGAAGGTTCCGAGGCCGTAGGGTGTTATGTCTGTGTCTCCGTAAACTATCCTCACGTCTTCAAAATCTAAACCGAGCAATTCGGCTGCGACTTGAGATAGGGTTGTTTCTGAACCCTGCCCATGAGGAACCAGCCCGGTGAAGATCGTGGCCTGCCCGGAAACATCGAACCTCAAAGTCATGCTCTCGTAGCCCCCGTGAACAGCTCCAGTTATACCCGCTACCCTTGCCGGACCGAAGCCTGTTAACTCGACGTAAAAAGCTACCCCCAAGCCTAAGCATCTGTTGGGTTGGCTTCTGTAAACACGCTTCAAGTTCACGTAGTCCATCAATTTTAGAGCATGTTTCAGACAGTCGGAGAAGTTTGCGTTGTCGTGGACGACGCCTGTAGGGGACCTGTATGGCATCTGCTCGGGTTGGACGAAGTTTCTCAACCTCACTTCAGAGGGGTCGACGTCCAACTCAGCAGCCGCTAAATCCATCAGTCGTTCCATCACAAACGCAGCCTCAGGCTGGCCGAAACCTCTGTAAGCGCTCGAGTAAGATTTGTTGGTTGCTACACAGAAAAGCTCTATCGAGATGTTTCTGATGTCGTAGGGCCCGGGCAGCATGTGAGAGGTGACGACCGCAGGCCCTGTGGCCTCCCTAGTCAGGTAGGCGCCCATGTCTGCGAATATTCTATCCTGCAACCCTTTTATCCTCCCGTCTCTGCTGAACCCTGCTTTGACAAAGTGCGTTTGTTCTCTCGAATGATATCCAGCCAGAAGCAGTTCTCTTCTGTTCGCAACCCACTTAACCGGCCTACCGGTTTTGACTGAGACTAGGCAGGTTATTACGTCTTCGGGATGGTACTTGTAGTTTCCAAACCCACCGCCCATGTCCTTGACTATTACTCTTATGCGGCTAGCTGGAATTCTGAGGCAGTGGCTGAGGACCATTCGTAATGCGTTGGGCGTCTGGGTCGACGCCCAGACTGTGAGAGAGCCTGTGTGAGAATCGTAGTAAGAAACTATCCCACGAGGCTCGAGCGGACTACCCGACTGTCGGTGTATCTTGAGCTTCTCTTCTACAACTAGGTCAGCCTGATTAAAAGCCGCCTCCACATCGCCGGCCTGAATCTTTTTGTAATGGTAGACGTTGTTTTCAACCTCCTCGTGAAGAATCGTGCTTGAATTAACCGCTTCAACAGCGTCTATTACGGCCGGCAGCCTCTCGTAGTCGACGTTGATCAACTCGATTGCGTCGTATGCGGAATACCTGTCCTCAGCCGCCACGGCGGCCACAGCTTCTCCGACAAACCGCACTCTATCCGTCGCCAAACAGTATTGTTTAGGAATCTTGACACCTTGAGGCTGGAACAGACAAATCAGAGGCTCACTGTGTTTAGCGGCCTCTTTCCCCGTCAGCACCTCTTTGACATTTTTTGCCTTCAAAGCATCTTCGGCTTCGATTTTTTTAATTAAAGCATGGGGATGGGCGCTTCTGAGGATTGCCAGATAGAGCATGTTGGGTAGGTTGATGTCGTCGACGTACGTTCCAAGACCTTTGAGATATTTGGGGTCTTCTTTCCGCTTTAGCTTTCGGCCGATAAGTCTGCCGGATACGGCCATCTGCTGTGGACTGCTTCTGCTCCGTACCGCTATTTAGGTTCTTCCAGTTCGTGATCCGGCCTGCCCCCCGCCTAAGAGTTTTGAGTAGAGCAGACCGAAATGGCTCGTCATGATAAGCCATAGCGGCTCAGGCCGAGATGAGCGTTTAATCAAGGCCCTCGACCCCACAAGACAAACTAATCTATATATGTGAGGATAATCGCTTGAAAAGTAATGTCGGCAAAACCTCACATGAACCTTGTGGTAATAGGCCACGTCGACCACGGCAAGTCAACAACCTTGGGACACTTCCTCTACAGGCTTGGAGCGATAGACGAGAGGACGCTCAAAACCTACGAGGAGGAGGCTAAGAAGCTGGGTAAGGAGAGCTTCAAGTTTGCTTGGGTTCTCGACCGAATTAAGGAGGAGAGGGAAAGAGGTCTTACGATAGACCTTGCTTTCCAGAAGTTTGAGACAAAGAAATACTATTTCACGCTCATCGACGCGCCCGGGCACAGAGACTTCGTGAAGAACATGATTACAGGAGCCAGCCAAGCAGATGCAGCCATACTCGTGGTTTCTGCGAAGAAAGGCGAGGCTGAGGTCGGCATAGCTCCCGGAGGCCAGACTAGAGAGCATGCCTACCTTTCGTTCGTCCTCGGAATACGCCAGCTCATAGTGCTGATTAACAAGATGGACGACGTCTCCGTCAACTGGGAGAAAGCCCGTTTTGACGAGGTTAAGCAGATGGCTGGAGACCTTCTGAAGACAATCGGATACGACATCAGCAAGATAAACTTCATACCGGTCTCGGGATGGCTGGGCGACAACCTGACCGAGAAAAGCAAGAACCTCCCATGGTACACAGGCCCCACACTGCTAGAGGCTCTGGACCTATTGCAGGAGCCGCCCAAGCCGGTCGATAAGCCCCTTAGGCTTCCGCTCCAAGGCGTCTACTCCATCAAAGGAGTTGGAACGGTTCCGGTGGGCAGGGTAGAGCAAGGTATTCTAAAGCCGGGAGACATAGTCGCTATCTATCCGGGAGGCCTGAAGGCCGAAGTTAAGTCTATTGAGATGCATCACCAGCCTCTACAGCAGGCCATCCCAGGAGACAACATCGGCTTCGCTTTGAAGGGTGTTGAGAAGAGCCAGCTTACGAGAGGCATGGTTGTGACGAAGCCTGACACACCTGTTCCGGTGGCGAAAGAGTTCATCGGCCAGATATACGTCATCTACCATCCGACGGCCATAGCGGCTGGATACACGCCTGTGCTCCACATTCACACGGCTCAGACGGCTGTGAAGTTTGTTGAGCTGATTCAGAAGATGGACCCGAGGACTGGACAGGTCACTGAGAAGAACCCGTCCTTCATAAAGACAGGCGACGTCGCCGTCGTCAAGCTTAGGCCTCTGACTCCAGTTGCCCTTGAGCCTGCGAGTATTTCGCCTGAGCTAGGAAGGTTCGCTATAAGGGACAGCGGTATCACTGTCGCTGCTGGGGTTGTGAAAGAGATAACGGAGAGCGGGTAAACCTAGGTCTATCTTGACTGCATCTGCATCTCGATGGCTACGTCGTCAGGTATCTGAATCCTCATTATCTGCCTCATAACCCTCTGGTCTATTATCCCCAAGTCTATGAGCCTACGGTGTATTCTCATCTGATGTTTACGCCACGTCTTCGTTCCCTCTCCGCACGGAGACTTCCTCGTCGGCAGAACCAGCCTCTTGACAGGTAGAGGAACAGGGCCGGCCATCTGCGTGCCTGTCTTCTCAGCTATGTCTTTAATCTCCCGGCATACTTGCTCGAGCTTGGCTAGGTTCGTGCTTGTGATCTTTATGCGGACTGTTTGCGTCATGTGTCAGGTTCCTTTTATCCGCTAAAGAACCATGCTAAAAACCTTAACACGGCTGGTTGTCTGGTATTGCTTAAATAGATATGACGATTTGAGAGATGTCGAGATGGTGGCCTCAGACCTTGAGCTGCTGAGAGCTGAGACGAAGAGGCTGGCTGTTGAGATGGTCAGGCTGCTGGCTGAGAGAAGAGCTGTGGTTGAGAAAATAGCTGAGATAAAGCGTTCAGCAGGGGTTGAAGCCGTTCAGCCACACGTCGAGAAGGCGATTAGACAGGCTATGCTGGAGGAGGCCGAAAGGCAGGGGGTGCCTGCTGAGACAGTCAACCGGCTGGCAACCTTGCTTTTCATAGACTCTGTCGAAATGCAGTCCAAAAAGGGCTCCCAGCTCACACACATGGACATCCTCAGAAGGGCCGTTGAGATGCAGAAGAACGGCCGAGAGGTTCAGCGGCTGGAGGTTGGTGAGCCTGACCTAGGCGCTCCCCATGAGGTACGTCAATCAGTAGCAGACGCAGCGCTCAACGGCTACGCCCGGTACGTCGACTCGAGAGGTATTCAAGAGCTTCGAGAAGTCCTAGTGAAAAAAATACAGGAAAAGACAGAAGTAATACTCAAGCCAAGCAACGTGATAATAACACCGGGAGGCAGGTTCGCCATTTACCTGGCCATGAAATCCCTGCTTTCGGAGGGCGACGAGCTGCTTGTGATAGACCCTTCATGGCCGATGTACAGGCAGTGCGCAGCTTTCCTCGGCGTCAGGTCGATGCATGTGAAGACCCGGCTTGAAGACGAATGGTCTCCCAGAATCGATGAGATTGAGGAGAAGACCGGCAGGGCTACTAAAGCGATTCTCCTCAACTACCCGAACAACCCGACCGGTAAGATACTCGACAGAAAAACCTTCAACAAAATATTGGACTTCGCCAGAGACAGAGGCCTTTACGTCATCAGCGACGAGGTTTACTCAGACTACACACGAGGGGGGCATGTGAGTGTTCTTGACTACGACGGTCTGAAATACGTTCTGGTTCAGTCTTTCTCAAAAAGCTACGGAATGACAGGCTACAGGGTAGGCTACATAGTGGCTGACGAGGCTACGGTTTCTAAGATGGCTTCGGTGATGGGCCTGCTTATGACATGCGTGCCAGAGTTTATCCAGCACGGAGCGCTCAAGGCTTTGACGCTGACAAACACCCCCAAACAGTATGCAGAAATAATGATGAAGAGAATGGACACAGCTGTCCGGGAGCTGCAGAGAATTAAAGCGACCTTCTACAGGCCCGACGGAGGAATGTACGTCTTCCCCAGAATAAACTCGGGTGGAGATGACGGCATGAAGTTCGCCTTCGACCTGCTGGAGTCGAAGGGTGTTGCAGTTGCGCCGGGCTCGATCTTCGGAGGCTACGACGACTTCATCAGAATATCTCTGGGTGCTTCGGAGGAGTCGATAGCGAAGGGGATAAGGCTTCTTGGGGAGTTCTTGGCTGAGAAGGGGCTGGCGTAGTGGCGAGACCTTTTGCGGCGGTCGTCGGCGCCGGGCCTATGGGGCTTTGGACAGCAAAACACCTCAAAAGCAGAGGATACTCTGTAGCGGTTTACGACAGGGATAGGGGAAGGGCGAGGAAAGCAGCACAGCAGGGTAAGGTAGCTGCAGCACGAAACTTCGAAGACGCCGTTTCAAAAGCCTCGTTAATAATAGTTGCTACAGGATCTCTGAACGCCGGTGAGGTCGTCAAGAAAATCACCTCCGCATACGGGGGAAAAACCATAGTCGACATCTCCTCAGTCAAATCGCCGGTGGTGCGTTCTCTGAAGCGTCTTGACATCGGGGACAACCGAGTGGTCTTGACTCATCCTCTCTTCGGCCCCGGAGCTACAACCCTCAGAGACAAAACGGTAATCCTTACACCTTTCAGAAACAAGGCCGAGGAGTACAACACAGCCAGAGAAATCTTCAAGCCCTGCAGAATCGTCTCGATGAAGGCTGAGGAGCATGACTTGAAGATGGCCTATGCGATGGCTGTGCCTCGAATCCTCATGCTTTCTCTTCTGGACAGCTGGAAAACAAAGGGTGTTGGGGTGTTGACGTCGAGCCAGAAGGCTTTGATGGTTGCGGCTTCGACGATGCTCACGGAAAAACCAGCCCTCATCAAGGAGATAGTAGCCTCCAACCCCTACACACCCAAGGCGTTGAAAACAGTGGAAAAAACCATGAAAACCCTCCGAAACCCCGAACACATACCCAAGCTCTGCCGCCGCCTCCGTCCCACAGCGTCAGAACTGTCCTCAACCTACAAACAAGCCTACAGATGGGTTGAGCAGAGGCCATAGTTTATATAAATCACGGGCAGACATCTTGAATGTGGGCCGGGGTGCCCTAGCCAGGTAGGGGGCTGGTCTGCTAAACCAGTGGCCTTCGGCCGCGCGGGTTCAAATCCCGCCCCCGGCGTTCATCAACAGAGTTTCTCCTCTCCGAACCATGCATGCAGAAGGAGTGCTAGGGCCGTTGCGGCGAGAAGCGAATCCATGACGCCGTAGGGGGTAGATTGAAGGGGCTGCTGCCAGAGTTGATACGCACAGGGCTGCGCCGAAAGCCGTACCCCACTTCTTCAAACCCCAAACAGCAGCTGCGGCAACCAGCCGTGAAACGCCGTAGACGAGGCTGAGCAGAGACGTGAAGGCCCACGTTCCCTGCAAACTCTGTGGAAGGAACTCGGCGGGGGCGAAAGGAGCTAAAACCACGCCGACAACCTCGACAGCTCCGTGAACGAAAAGAATGATTGAGGCAGCTTTAACTGATTTCAACCGCTCCATGCATCGGGATTTCGTCTATTGAAATTAATGTTTATTGCTTGCATGCAGGCTTAAGTGGCTGTGATGGCTTGTGGTTCATGAGGACGTTTTGAAGGTTATTCTGTCCAAACGTGAGACACGCATCTACGCAGACAAGCCTGTTCCCGACGAACTGGTTTTCAAGGTTCTGGAGGCCGGCCGCCTAGCCGGCAGCGCCAAGAACAGGCAGCCTTGGCAGCTCATTCTGATACGAGACAAGAAAAACCTCCAGGAGCTTTCACGGTTCGGAAACTATGCGCATCATCTTCCACATGCGTCTTTCGCAGTCGTTGTTCTTGTTCCTGACAAATACGTGCATGACCGGTTCGACGCCGGCAGAGCCGCCCAGAACATGATGCTCGCAGCGCATGCGCTGGGAATAGGGTCCTGTCCGATAACTCTTCAAGACGAGGAGGGGGCGAAAAAGTTTCTCAACGTGCCTCAAGACCTGAAAACAGTTGTGTGCATAGCCTTCGGATACAGTGCCGAGGAAAAACGGAAGGGTAAAGTGGCTAGGAAACAACTGGACGAAATCCTTCATTTCGAGAAATACGGGAACGTAGGTATGATGACCTAGGCGATTGCCCTCTTTTTCGGAGCATGTGATCTAGATGCCTTGAAGCTGCAGCTGTTCACAGCCATCCATTTAGCGCCCCATCTGCGAAGACCTTCCAAAAGCGGTGCAAGCTCCTCAGCCATCGGAGTCAGCGAGTAAGATACTGAGAAGGGCTGGATGCTCAGGACTCTTCTCTCAACCAGCCCTCTTGCCTGTAGTGCTTTCAAGGTTCTGGAGAGTGTTTTGGAGTTGAGCTCTGGTACCAGCTTGAGAAGCTCGTTAAACCCCTTGGGCCCCGTGTGCAGGTAGCTTATCAGAACTAGCGACCACATGCTTCCAAGCAGTTTTGCAGCGGCAACCATCGGGCAAACCTTCCCCTCATGCCTCGGCTCGGTCATCTGGTGGCGTTGCTGCCACAAACCATTTAAAATACTTGCCTTAAGCAATCAGATGGCGAGGAGAAAGCAAGATGGATATCTTAGGGTTCGCCTCAAACTACCAAGACATCGGCCTTTTGATGCTAAGAGTCTTCCTAGGCCTAATCATGGTTGTCCATGGACTGCCGAAGCTCGCAGGCCCCGTAAGAAAGCAGATGCGGGAAGCTATGAGCCAGCTCGGAGTGCCGAAGCCCCTGTTCGACTTGGCTGGCCTGCTCGAGTTCGTCGGAGGGCTTGCGCTGATACTCGGCCTGCTCACTAGAGTTGCGGCGCTTCTTTTCGCATTGCAGATGGTTGGAACCATCGTGCTTTACCTGACGAAGCTGGGGAAGATGGTGCCACCCCCTGAAATGCTTCACCAGATGGTTTCAGGATCCCGCCGTGTCATGAGGGGCTTCATGGCAGGCGTCGGCGGCTGGGAGTTCGACCTCCTGATACTCGGTGCAGCCCTGCTGCTTCTCACCACAGGCGCGGGAAGCATCTCGGTCGACACGCTCCTAGCACTATAGGTTTACGTACGGCCGGCCCCGGCAGTCATCTTTTTAAGCACTCCAACTTTTTCACATTCTAGAGATTTGTCTCTCGGCGAAGCGGAGGTCATCAGGAGAAGGGCTGAAGCTTTCCTGAACAACGCCAGCAACCTGCTTGAGCAGCGTGAGTGGGACTTGGCTGTCTTCTGCCTGGAGCAGTACTGTCAACTCATCCTGAAGTACAAGCTTTTAGTTGAATCAGGTGCTTACATAAGAACGCATTCTCTGAGAAGGCTGATAAGGGAGCTTGCTAAGTACAACCCTAAAATTGACTCGCTAGTCCGGGATGAGCAAAGTTTACACTACGTCGCTAGGCTCGAGGAAGCCTATGTAGCTGCAAGGTATCTGCCGTACAACTACGAGGAGAGAGAAGCTTTGAGCCTCCACAGATTTGTTTTGGAGAGGTTCAAGCCCTTGGTTGAGGCGGTTTGATTGATTGGTAGCTATTATGTAGGGGTTGTTAGGAAAGTGAAGGAGATTGTGCATCAGAT
>JANWZU010000057.1 GCA_025054795.1 Candidatus Caldarchaeum sp. | reverse complement strand
AAGAATACGACTGGAGCCTCCTCCACAGCATAAACCGCAAGCTAATCGACCCCGTCTCTAGAAGACTTTTCTTCGTCAAAAACCCCGTCAAAGTTTTTTTGAGAAACTTCAGCGGCGGAAGAGTGGAGATTCCGTATCATCCGTCTTCGAACCTCGGCTCCAGAGTGCTGGAGGCGGGGAACACAGTCTACATTTCGGGAGATGACGCAACAGGCCTAGCTGCGGGAGATGTTTTCAGGTGCAAGCTTCTAGCCAACGTGAGGGTCTTAGAAGCTGCTCCGAGCCTCATACTGGGGGAGGTAGTTGAGGGTAGGCCTCAGGAGGCGCAGAAGATAATTCAGTGGGTTCCTGAAGACGGTTTAGAAACGAGCGTGTATATGTATGGAGCTCTTCTGAAGGATGACAACTCTGTGGACGCTGAGAGCGTTAAGATTGTTAAGGGTTTGGCCGAAAGAGCCGTTTCAACTGTAAAGCCTGACGAAGTTGTTCAGTTCGAAAGGTTCGGTTTCTGCAGGAGAGACTCGGCTGAAAAACTTGCGTTCATCTACTGCCATGACTGATTCTTTGATTCCACCACAGATGAAGGGGGCCGAGCAGTACTTTAGGGGCCTTCCTCAAGTCTTCAACTGTCCTGCATCCCACTAGGTACATGGCTGTCCTAAGCTCCGTCGATAGCTGCATGAGCTTGCCGACAACCTGTTTCTCGGACTCGGTCGCAGGCTTGAGAACAGGCCTTGCGAAGCCAGCCATCGACGCCCCCAGAGCTAGAGCTTTAGCGGCGTCAAGCCCTGTCCTCAGACCACCCGAAGCGACGACTGGTTTAGCCGTTGAGCTCACAGCCTCAAGAACAGAGGCGGCGGTCGGTATGCCCCACTCCAGAAAAACCTCCGCCAAAGCCTTCTTATCCATCGCCTGAGACTCTTCAGCCCGGAACATCTCGATCAACGTCCAGTTCGTCCCTCCAGAGCCTGCTACGTCGAACGCATCGACTCCCGCTTCCTCGCCTTTTACAACAACCTCTCTGGAGAGCCCGCATCCAATCTCTTTCAGTATTAGGGGAATAGACAGCTCCTTTTTGAGCAGGGAGATTGTTTTGAAAAGGTCTCTGAATTTGGCTTTTCCGTCCGGCTGGACGAGCTCCTGAAGCGGGTTGAGGTGCACGGCTAGCGCGTCTGCGTCAATCATTTTGACGGCTTTGAAAGCTATCTCAACACCATTTTCGATAAGCTGAGCTGCCCCTATGTTGCCTATTAGGAAAGCATCCCTCCCTCTCTCTCTTGCAATTCTGAAGGTTGAAGCGGTATGAGGCCGGACGATGCCGGCTCTCTGGCTGCCAACGCCCATCGGTATCCTGAAGGTAGCGGCGGCCTCTCCTAGGTTTCCGTTGATCTTCTCGGCTTCGGCTGTTCCTCCCGTCATGGACTCTATGATGAATGGGTGGCTGAAGCGCCGGCCTAGGAAGCTTACCTCGGTGGATATGTCTTCGGGGTCGATCTCGGGAGCCGCTTGGTGGATGAGCTCGACATACTCCAGCCATGTTGTCTTCTTGAACGAAACATCCTTCTCCAAGCTTATCTTGATGTGGTCGCTTTTCCTAGCCTCTATGCTCAACTCACCAACACCGTTCCATGAACTTCCTCTCCCTTAATGGCTGACTCGATTCTCCCCTCCACCAGCCCGTTGACTATGCATACCTTCACACCAGCCTTCACAGCCTCAAAAGCAGCTTCCACCTTGTAAAACATACCTCCTGTCACGTCGTCTCCTTCAACATCTCCA
Source organism: Candidatus Caldarchaeum sp. (assembly GCA_025054795.1). GTDB lineage: Archaea > Thermoproteota > Nitrososphaeria_A > Caldarchaeales > Caldarchaeaceae > Caldarchaeum. The sequence continues at coordinate 12,189 of JANWZU010000057.1, read as the reverse complement.
TAAGATAGCGATACGTGCTTCCGGTAGTCAAGCCTGCCTATGAGGGTCTTCCTGCCCGTCGTCCTGTCGAACTCGTAAACTCCGTCCACGTCCGTGGCGAAAACTATCCTGTTTGCCTTCAAGGCCTTAGCCAAGTACACAACTATGTCGTCGCCGGAGAGTATGCTGAAGCGGGTTTCTCTGTCGAAAACTACGTCTCCGCAAGTCACTGGTATTATTCCGAGGTCGAGGGCTGAGAAGATTAGGTCGAGATGGGCTGTTTCGATGACGTTTTTCTTTGCGATGAAAAGCAGGGATGCGGGAATGCCTACGGCGCCTACACCCGTCTCGATGAAGGCCTCTGTCACCATCTGGTTTAGGGCCTTGACCGACTGGACCGTTTTTACAAAACCCTCCAACTGTTCCTGCTGTCTGTACCCTTGGTTTAGTCGAAACCTCTTAGCAATCGGGTGGCCGAAGGACCCGGCTCCGTGAACAACTGCTAGGGGTATGGGCCAGCATCTGGCTACTTCTCGGCTTATGCGGCCCATAACATCGGGTCTGTAGGTCATCTCCTTCGTCTTGTCTGTAATGACAGAGCCGCCTATTTTCAGAACAACAAGCCCCTTCAATCCTCTACTCTCACCCCTGGACATGATGTTTTGACTAGCCACCATTTACTGAATTGGTCGGGCCACTCAGAGAGTTTCCTAAAAGACTGGCCTTCGACAGCAGCTATAATGCTGCCTCCCCCTCCTGCCCCGGTGAGCTTAACGCCGTACGCACCCCTCTCCAGCAGATTCTCAACGTATTTTTCGACGACGTCGTTCGACAGCCCTAAGACTTTTAGCAGGTAGTGGTTTAATGACATGAGTTCTCCCAACAGCTTGAGGTCGCCTGATTTAAGCGCTTCAACGGCTCTGTTGAATATTCCTCTGTAGAGGTTTGCCAGTTCGCTGAACTCTCTGGGCCTAGTGGACGAATGTTTAATCACATGCTCAACCATCTCCGACGTTTTTCTTTTCAGACCTGTGAACAAAACCAGGATGTCTGGGCTTCTATCGAGATGTAGAGTTTGGAAGTTTCCGGGCCCCTTGTAAAGCAGCGTCCCTCCGTAGGCCGCTGCGTGTGGGTCGATGCCGGAAGGCTTTCCGTGGAATTCTTTCTCAGCCACCATGGCGTACTCGACAATTTCTTCTCTACTCAGCTCCAGCTCGAAAAGAATTGAGAAGGCTTGTGCTAGGGCTGTTGATATGGCTGCCGAAGAGCCCAGACCAGCTGCCCCGGGAATTTCAGAAACTATCTCGGCTCGGAGCCCTCCTCTCACACCTTCGTCCTCCATCATCCTGACGAGCATTTTGTGCAGCGGGGTGAAAGAAGATTTTTTGTGAGGCTCCGGGTAAACCTGCTCTCCAGTAATGCTCCAACGGCCCATCAAACGGCGTGAGGTGAAAATAATCGCTTCTTCTTCACGCTGCAGCTCAACCCTAGCACGCATGTTTATAGCAGTGACGACCGCAGGATACCCTGAAACCACGAAGTGCTCTCCAAATAGTATAACTTTCCCGGGAGCGGACGCCGAGGCCCGAGGCTTCATACTCAGCCCAGCTCTATCAAGCAGGAAGCGTACCCGACCACCGAGTCGTAATCACCGCTCGTGTCGCCGCTCGTAGCATGCTTCAGGACCTTCGCCTCCCTTCCACCCAGAATTTTCGCAGCGGTCAACAAAGCAGCAACAGCTCCATACCCACACATAGTTATATCATACATCTCGATCTCCCTGTACAATCCCTCAACATCAAGCTTTGCTATTTTCTCGAGAGCTTTCTTATCCTTCTCCAAGACCTTTTCATGAGGCTCGTAGTGCGTGAAATCCGTCGACGCAACAAGAAGAACATTCCTGTCCTTGACAACCTCACCCACTGCTCTCCCCACTTCCACACACGTCTCCATGCTCTGGTCGTTGATGCAGATAGGTAAAAACTGGAAACTGCCGTAAATATACTGGAGGAAGGGGACCTGAACCTCTATAGAATGCTCTTTCGCATGAGACTTTTCATCCACATAAAAGACATCGGAAACCTTGACCAACTCTTCGCCGAGCTTGACATCGATGGGCACTTCACCCAAGGGCGTCGTCCAGACGCCCTCCGGATATATCGAGACTATTGTGCCCATCCCGTAGTGGTTTGGCCCTATGACGACGACCGATTCGGGCCGCCTGTAAGTCTTTAGTAAGAGGAACCCGTGGGCCGCTACGGGGCCCGAGTACATGTATCCAGCATGGGGTGAGACGAGGGCTGGAGGGTTCTTCGAACCCCAGCCCTCAGACGGCAAAGCCCTAGGACCGATTGAGGAAAGGAAACATTCCTCAATCTGCTTGGTCAAGTCCTCTTTTCGGCCAGCGTAAAAAGCTCCCGCTACGGCCGGCCTCCTTCGGAGCATACCACTCAGATCTTCATGCGTCTTCTTTTTAAGTATCTCCCTCTCCCTGGCTTTGAAACGACTTGGCCCTCTTCCACAACCATCTCACCACGGGAGAATGTTGCGTCGATGGCGCAGCTGACCTCCACGTCTTCGTATATGGAGTGGTCTATTTTGCTGTGCAGGTTGTCTCTTGTTAGCTTCTTCTTTTTGTGTGGGTTGAGGATGTAGAAGTCGGCGTCGCTGCCGACCATCAGCAATCCCTTCCTAGGGTAAAGACCATAGAGTTTGGCGGGGTTTACCGCCGTCGTCTCAACCATCCTGCTGAAGCTTATCCTGTTCTTCGCCACCCCCTCAGAGTAGAGTATCATAGCTATAACCTCTGTTCCCGCAACTCCGCCGGGCACGTCGACGAACCGCTTATGCTTCAGTTTTTGATCTAGGTTGAAGCATGCGTGGTCGCTTCCGACCGTTGAAATGTCTCCCCTTGCCAAAGCCTCCCATAAACCCTGTCTGTCTCTTTCGTGCTTCAGAGGCGGGGACATTATGAACTTCGCTCCGTCCGGGCGTCTGTATACATCGTTGGTGAACATCAGGTAGTGAGGACATGTTTCTGCGTGTATCTTAACTCCAGACCGACGAGCCTCAGCTATCTTCGACACACCCATCTCTGAAGAGACGTGAACCACCAAACTCTCGCATCCCGTCAACTGAGTCAAGAACCCAACCCTCTGAACAGCCTCAGCTTCCACGTAGTCAGGCCTGCTTAAAGAGTGGTAAATAGGCTCAACCAAGCCTTCAGACAGAAACTCGTCGACGAGGCTGTTGATTAGATGCTCGTTCTCGCAGTGCGAAAGTACTATCATGTTGTTTTCTGCACAGAAACGCGTTAAACTCATTATGGCGCCGTCGTCAAGCATCAGCCCTCTTCTGCTGTACGCCGTGAAGATCTTTATGCTGCAGACTCCTTCCTCAAGCAGCTCTGATAAAGCCCTTAAAGTATCTTTCCCAGCGTGAACAACAATCATGTGAAGTCCGTAGTCTATGAGCGAGCCCTCGGCCTCTGACTTTCTTTTTCTGAACGCCTCAACATAGTTCCTTGTCTCAGGTGTGATGAAGTCTATTACGGTTGTCACACCTCCGCATGCGGCGGCAGTTGTTCCTGAGACGAAGTCGTCTGCTGTGTATGTGCTGCCGTCATACCTCAGGTTGAAATGGACGTGGCCGTCGATGACTCCGGGGAGCAGAAAACATCCCTTGGCATCGTAAGTCTGATCGGCCTTTTCCTCCAGGTTTCTCGCTATCTTGACGATAACTCCGTTTTCAACGCCTAGACAAGCCTCGTAAACACCGTTCAAGTCAACGAGCTTACAGTTTTTCACAACAAGGTCCAGCATTCAAGAAACGTAATAAATAGGCAGATAAATAATTTTTGAGTATTGAAGGCCGTACCTTCCTTCGAAGTTCTAACCCCATCCTCGGCTAAGGAGGTAGTCAGTATCCTTGCCGAGGAGGAGGGCAGGGCAACCCTTTACGCTGGCGGAACGGATTTGATGCCTATGATGAAGCGTGGAAAGCTTTCGCCCAGAAAGGTCGTCGACTTGTCCGGCGTGCCTGAACTTAGTTATGTGAGGTTTGACGGCTTCTTCTTCAGAGTTGGTGCTTTGACACCTATTCAAGACCTAGCTGCGTCGCCTTTGATTCCCAGCCGCCTTTATTCCATCAGGTCTTTGACAGACTATTTCGGCTCAGAGGCCACGAGACATATGGCGACCGTCGGAGGAAACCTAGCATCCGGAGGGGAGAGAGACATACCGCTAATACTTAACTCACTCGACGGAGAGGTGAAGATTGGTTCAGCCGCTGGTGAAAGAACGGCGAAACCGTCCGAGGTAAACTTGAAGGGAGACGAGCTGATCTTAGAAGCGTTTTTCCCGGACTGGGGTGAGCATTCCTATTCATGGTTTTCTAAGTTTGAGAAAAGAGCCTCCAACGGAATAGGCGTCGTCACTGCCGCTGTTTCCCTTAAGATGGAGGACAATTACGTGGAGAAACTGCGTGTTGTTTTGAACAGGGTTGAAGGCAGAACCATGGGCAGGGTGGTTGGTTTGGAGGAGGAGTTGACTGGTTCGAGGCTGTCTGCGTCAACTATAAGAGACGCCGTCGAAAATCATGTCTCACGCATCAGACCCTCCACGGACTTCAGAGCTTCCTCCGATTTCCGCAAGCATGTTTCGAAGGTTCTTGTGAGGCGTGGGCTGGAATACTGCCGGAAAGCAGTTGAGGAGCGGAGTATGCATGATGGTTGAGTTTACTCTAAACGGTAGGAAGGTGGCAGCGGAAATCGCCGGAAAGGACAGGCTGTTGGACCTTCTGTGGAGGTTGGGTGTAAAAAGTGTCAAGGAAGGATGCAGCACGGGAGACTGCGGCTCATGCAACGTGATTGTCGACAACAGGCTTGTCAACTCATGCATGATGCTGGCCGTTCAGGTGAGAGGCAGAAAGGTCCTTACAACTGAGGGGCTATCACGGGATGAAGAACTCCACCCAATTCAAGAGGCTTTACTCGAGTACACCGCTTCACAGTGCGGATACTGCATCCCTGGGATAGTCATGACTGCGAAATACATCATGGACAACTACCCGGAAGCCTCCGAGGAGACTATTCGCCGCATTCTCATCTCCAACATATGCCGCTGCGGAGGATACACACGAATCGTCGAGGCCGTCAAGTCTGTTGTTCAAGCTTCACGGCTATGACTTCCTTATCCTTCAAGGCTTTAACCACTTTCTCAGGAGATATTGGAAGGGTTTTCACCCTTACCCCAAGAGCGTTGAACAAGGCGTTTGCAATGGCTGGTGCCGGCCCGTTTATCGCAGGCTCGCCTGCTGTCCGTGTGCCGAGAGGAGTGAGCTCGCTTGGGTTTTCGTAAACCTCTATCTCGACCGGCGGCAAGTCTGCAGAGGTGGGTACGAGGTAGTCGGCTAGGTTTGCGTTTAGCACTTTGTGCTTCTTCCCGATTAGCAGCTCCTCGAGAAGGCCGTAGGCCACGCCCTGCGTAAGCCCTCCCTCGAGCTGGGCAAGCAGAAAACCCTTGTTTATCACTCTTCCGACGTCGAAAACGGCCACTAGCTTCTCGAGCCTTACAATCCCAAGCTCCCGGTCGACCTTTATCTTAACCCCCACGACGCCGTATGTGTACTGCAGGTAGGGAGTTCCTGTTCCTGTCTCAGGGTTGTAGTCGCATTCAGGAAGCTTGAATTCGGCGTACTCCTTCACCTCCTCCTTCAAGGACCTGACAAACTCAAGGACGTCAAAACCATCTGGCCTGCGTCCTCCTCTCTCTGCGTACATATTCTCGACCTTCTGCCTTAGCTTGACTGCAGCAGTCCTGACAGCGTTCCCGCCCATCAAAGTAGTCCTCGATGCGAAAGTTCCACCCGAGTCAGGAGCTCGACGGGTTTCCACTCTTTCAACAACAACCTTCTCAACCGGTACTTGGAGGACCTCGGCGGCTATTTTCGCGAGCCCCAAAGAAGAGCCAGTGCCATACTCTGTCAACGATGTGCGCACATAAACTTTGCCCTCTGGAGAGATGCTTACAACGGCAGAGGATTTGTCCTCTCCCTCCGGCCCGAGGCTGTTTCCATGGAGGACGAAGGCTATTCCATATCCCTCGTCATCCAGCTTGTCGGCTCTGCTTTCCCATCCGAGTTTTTCAGCCGCTCTTCTAGCCAGCTCGTCGTACCTTGGGTTGTCCAGCAGAACGGTGTTCGTCGCTGTTATCACTCCTTTCCTCCAAACGTTCTTAAGCCTAAGCTCAACAGGGTCCATGCCCAGCTCGTTAGAAACCATGTCCATTACCGATTCGAATGCGAAGTGGACCTGTGGGCAGCCGAAGCCTCTCATCGAGCCGGCCATGAGGTTGTTCGTGTAAACAAGGTAGGAATCTACGCGGACGTTTTCGAAAACATAGGGCCCTGAGGCATGAGTTATTCCACGCAGCATCACCAACGGCCCGACGGAGGCGTAGGCACCGGTGTCAAAATAGAGCATTGCATCCAAGGCCTTCAAGACCCCGTCTCTAGTGGCACCCACCTTGTAGCGCATGACCGCAGGATGGCGGTGAGAATGGGCTATCATAGACTCATCCCTGCCGTAAACGCATGCGGAGGGTCTTCCCGTCTTAAGCGCAGCCATCCCAGCCATGGCGCAAACATCCCACGGAGCCTCATCCGACTTCCCTCCGAAAGTGCCTCCCAAAGCCATGGCTACTAGGTTGATTTTCTCGGGAGGGAGTGAGAGAATCCGAGCCACGCCCTTCAGAACGTAGTATGGGTTTTGAATGCTTCCGTAGACCGTGACACCGCCGTCCGGTTCTGGAACAGCGTAAGCCGCCTCCGGCTCTATGGGGGCTGGTTCCTGCATCTGCGTACGGAACTCATCCTCGACAACCAAGTCGGACTGCTGAAAACCACGAACCACATCGCCCTTCCTCACAATGTACTTCTTAAGAAGATTACCCCCTTCATGGATCTTCGGAGCTTCAGGCTTGAGGGCTGCGACAGGGTCGTAAACGGGCTCCAAAACGTCATACTCAACAATAATCTCTTCAATAGCTCTGTCCGCAGCCTCCTCAGACTCCGCTACAACCAGAGCAATTGGGTCTGCCAAAGACCTGACTTTGTCGAAAGCTAGGAAAGGCCTGTCCAACACAACAGCGCCGGTGATGTTCTCGCCGGGAACGTCATGCGCTGTGTAAATGTCGACGACCCCCGCTACCTTCAAAGCCTTTGACACATCGATTCTTCTTATAAGTGCGTGAGGATGATCAGACCTCAGAGCCTTAACACGCAGAGCGTCCTCAGGAACTATGTCGGCTGTGTATATCGGTTTTCCACGAACAGCGTCGAAGGGGTCGTGCATACGTGAATACTTCAACAGTATTCTGTGTACTGATTTCTGTTATTATATTTTTCTTTAGACATTCTAAGTATTACTAAAGTGATGGTGATCCGGAAATCCTATAAGTCAGCTCCGGGCCACTAACCCAATAGATTGTCTAGCAAACCAGAGGCTTCCGCATCGCTCATGCTGGTCGACCTCTTGAAAACCCTCAAGACCATGATGGACTACAAAACTCTTTCAAGCCAAACAGGAATCCCAGTCTCCACTCTCTCACGCTACATCACTAACAAAACTATTCCAAGAGGTAGGAGACTGACCGAGATGGTTGATAAGCTTCTGCAACTCGTGGACTTGGAGGCTTTCGTAAGACAGCGCTTAGTTTCAAACGGAGAGGACGTAGACATCTCATCCGTTGTTTCGGAGAGTCAATTGGTTAAGCTTATCGTGCCCTACATTTACAAGGAGTTTGTTGGATATAAGATTGACGCTGTTCTCGCTGTGGATAAGGCCGGGTTGATACTGGCGACCGCCTTCGGCTTAGCTACTATGAAAAAAACCTACTACTGCACAAGTGATGACACAGGGTTTCCGAACCGTTGGAGGGAGTTGAAGTACAGGGTTAAAGAGGCCCGTATTTGGTCTAAGCTCTACGTGCCTCGGGAAGCTCTGAAAAGCAACATTCTGTTGACTGTAGGAGTTCTTGACAACATACTTTTGTTCAAGGAGCTGAGGGACAGGGTTGCTGAATCTAAAGGGGACATAACAGGAGTTTTTAGCCTAGTCTCCAGCAGAAGTTTCATGAAAACACTAAAACCCTATCAGCTTGGGAAGGTAGTCAGCCTAGTGACCTTCTAGGCATACTCTCTCCAAGTGTGGCCGCATTTCACGCATCGGAAAAACTGAGTCATGGGCTCGTCAGCCGAACGTGTCTGCAGCGTCCACCATTTCGCCTCGTTGTGGCCGCATTGAGGACATATAACGTCATATGTAGTTGGAAGAGGCGAGTTCGAGGGCTCTACTAGAATAACTGAGTCTTTCGACTGAGCGGCACTCCGAGCCTGTTTAAACAAAACTCTTTCTTCCTCCGATTGTTTTCTGTACCCGCACTTCCTGCACACTAAAGAGACTTTACCTCCGACTTTCGAAGGGGTCAATGCTTTGCCGCATTCTGGGCAGAACTCCACACACATCACCTCAGTTCCATGACCTTCGACTCAAGCTTTTCAACAAGGTCGCTCAAATCCTTTAAAGCTTTCATGACAGCGCCTCTTGGTGTGGTTTTACTTGGGTCGACCTTAACAGATACGGAAACTATTCCGGTTAGTGGATGTTCAAGCCTGTAGCCAGCGTACTGGACTCCCTCTAGGCTGTTGATTCTTTCTGTAAGAACCCCCAGCAAAGACTGGTCCTCCCCTTCGACTTCGAAGACCATGAAGTCCTCAGCCTCCTGAACAACCCTCATCTTCACCAAGCCGTTGACACCAGCTCCTTCAGAAGCTGAGTGTTGCCGTATTTTAAGACTGTCCTTCTCCTTTCTTTGCCACCGCAGCTGCTGCAGACTAGAAACTGGTCTTTCTTTTCAAGCGTCTTCCTGCAGTTACTGCAGAAAGCTAGCACAACGCCGCAGCCGGGCTTGTAGACGTCGAAGGTGAGTATTCCTCTGTAGATGCTGGAAACTTCCAGCAAAGCTATGTCTCCCACACCCACAACATCCTCCATGACGTCGTTCCGCCGAGCCAGCAGGACCCCTGTCCTAGTGTGCTTCAACGGTTTGTCGGGCAGCTTTACGAAAGCTCTTGCAACAGCTATCTTCTCCTGCACATCCTTCACCTCAGCCACAACCCTGTCTTTCGCCTTGAGCTCGTAGGTTTCCTTAATCGTCAAGACATTAACATACCTCTTGTTCATATCGTACACCACTCTACCTAGGTAGAGAGATTTTACGAGTCCAGCTTGGTCGGCGGCTACACCTTCTCCCGGCATAAACTCTTCAATCACGCAGACAGTTTCACCGGGGATGACTAGATTTTTTCTCATACCTTCAACTCCCTCAGAGATCCCCAGAACTTCCTAGCAGCTTCTCTGCCTGTCCATCCCCAAGGATACATCAACAAACCATTCTCAACGACTTCACCCCAGTCCATAAGACCTAATGCAACGAGGCATTCCGCTGGAAGAAGAACGGGTTTTGAGAACTGCGCCTGGTCCTCGATGCTCAACCGTGGACAAGCCGTGTTGACGAAGCCTTCGAATCCATTCTCCAAAACTGTGGAAGAGGTTATCTCGTCGCTTGAAATTATGTAAGACTGCCTACCATGTATTCTAAGGATCCTGTTTATTCTGAGGGCTAGGCCGAGCCTTTTCTGCCCCGGTTTCAAGCTCACCAGAACTCCGACGTTTTTCGCTTTTCTGAAAGCCTCGATGTTCGCATACCTTTGCATCAAGATCCTCGATTTAAACTCTGATAGGTTCACGAATTTCTGCGTGTGCGGGTCAGCTGCGAAAGTGGGCCTGTTTGTCAGCAGCGCAACACCTAATCCGTGGAAGACGCTTCCAACAACTATGAATGCCTCTGTGTGTCCTTCAAGCTTTTTCATTGCTGTTGCATCGCAGCCTAGGACCTGAGCCGGATGGACCGCATACATCTCGGGTTCGGCTGTCGAAACACTTATCCCTCTCTCACTAAGATAGCTGGCTAAAGTCTGAAGATGGTCGAGCCACTGGACGCTAGCTCCAAGGCCGACGCTTCGAAAACCTCGGATTGTTTCTACAATTCTGGGCGCTAGGTTCGTTAGTGGGGTTTCATCGGCGTATCTGCATTCGACGTACATAGTTGGGGTCTTATCGTTTTTGAGAAACCGGCTGTGGCCTAAGTGCAGTATGGCGTCGACTTTGATGGATGATGCTTCAGAGTAGGCTATGTCGCAGCCTCCCCAGCAGTTTGAGCTGGAGAAAAACACGACAAACCCTTCAGCATCCAGCAATTTGCCAAGGCTTCGACCTACCTTTCTCAACCCTAGCGGAGACTGGATTAGAACCCTTGAGGCAGACAAGATTTTCAACCATCCCACGACATAGTCAAAATCGACTCGACATCCTTCTATTACTTCCATCTTCCGGTAAACTTCGCTGCCCCCGGTTAATAAATGGATAACCTTTTTTGATGGGGTTGACGACGGCAGATAAGATGAAGGACTACGACGTTTTGGTAGTTGGAGGCGGTATCCTCGGCTTGGCCTCCGCATACTACGTGAAGCATCTCAACCCGAAACTGTCGGTCGCAATCCTTGAGAAGGAGGCGGACGTGGGTCAGGGCAACACAGCTAGAAGCGTCGGAGGATACCGTCAGGGGATATTCACGTCTAGGGTAAACCAAGTTTTGGCGGAGACTTCTATACAAGCCTTCAGGGAGATGGAGGAGACTGGCGAGGCCCGGCTCAACATGAAGGAGATAGGTTATCTGATACTGATGAGTCGGCTGAGGTTCAGCAAGGTTGCGGGGGTGGTTGAGGAGTTTATAAAGACAGGCAAAGCGCTCTTAATCAGCCGTGAGCAGTTGAGTGATTGCTTTGGTCTAAAAACTTCTTTCGAAGACGACGAAGAGGCCGCTCTCATGGAGCTTGAGGATATTTCTTCGGGGCTTTTCGCACCTCGATGCGGAGTTCTGGATGTGGATAAGCTTGTAGAGGCTTTCAAAAAAAGGTGCACCAGCGTCGGTGTGGAAATTTTGACACGCAAGAGAGTGGAGAGGCTTGTTCTGGAGCCTGAGAAGCCGCTTGGAATACCGAGCGAGCCGAGGGCATGGCAGAAAACCCGTGTTGCCGGGGTTTATCTTGAAGGAGAGGTGCTGAGGGCTGACAAGCTGATTGTTGCCGCCGGCAGCTGGTCGGCTGAGCTCCTAGACCCCATAGGCGTCGACTGCTTCGTCAAACCAAAGAAAAGACAGTTGTTCGCAGTTATAGCCTCAAACGAGTTGAAGAATCTTCTGGAGTCCAGATGGGATGGTGGAAGGCTTCTTCCAATGATGTTTTTCCCCAACGGGCTTTACGTAGCTCCCCGCCATGATGAGAAATCTTTCTGGGTGAGTTTAACCGACGATGTGGGAAGAGCTTTCGGCCACGACTATGAGGCGGAGCCTAGGTTCTACTACGAAAACGTCCACCCAGTCCTGAAAAAGTATATTCCAGCGTTCGCCGACGCAAGGCCCTACAACATGTGGGCTGGCTGCTACTCGATGAACAACCTAGACGGAAACCCTCTAGTCTTCAAGTTTCTCAACTGCGTGGTTGCTACGGGTGGAAGCGGCAGCGGAGTAATGAAGTCCGACGCAGTCGGAAGAATAGCTGAGGCTGTGCTGTTCGACAAGCAGTACGCCGTCCTTCACGGAGACGTCAAGTTCGACGTATCGATAATAGGCGTTGAGAACAGACGTGTCGACAAAGAATACTTCATTCTTTAGGTGAAAACTGTTTGAAAGTTTGGTATTTTGCCTACGGCTCCAACTTAGACCAGGAGGGTATGAGGAGGAGGGTCGGAGGCTGGTATGATTTACGGCCCGCAGTCCTAAGGGGTTTCAGGCTTGTCTTCGACGTTTACTCAAGCTCGTGGAAAGGCGGAGTTGCAGACGTCGTCGAGGATGAGAATGGTGTAGTCTACGGAGCGGTCTATTTGCTTGACGAGCAACAGCTTGAGAAGCTCGACAAGTGTGAGGGTGTTCCCCATCTATACCAAAGACGTAAGGTCTCGGTTTTAGTTGAGGGGTCTGCCGTGGATGCTTTCATCTACGTGGGAAGCAGCCCAAGAACCGCTCTCAAACCCTCACCCGAATACCTCTCCCTGATGCTCAAGGGCCTCAAGAAAATCGGATACGGCGATGA
>JANWZU010000045.1 GCA_025054795.1 Candidatus Caldarchaeum sp. | reverse complement strand
ACACTTAGCTACTTCAAAGCACCGTTGCTGGCTAGCGGAACAGTTCTCTGAGGTCTTTGGCTTCTCCTCTTTTGACATACAACATTTTTGTATCTAGTTTCACACGGAGTCCTAGGCTTCTGAAGAGGTTGTAGAGCTCTCCGCCGTCTATCGGCTCGTTTATACGGCCTGTCTTGATGAGCTCTGCTAGTTTTTCGACTATCAGCATGGTCTGCTCCGGATACTGCGCCAGCGCTTCTTGAAGAACTTCCTCGCCTCTTGGCCCGAGGTTTGCCTTGACTATCTCCAGCGGCGTCGGCGTTTGCTGGGGCGGCGGCTCTTTCTTTTTCTCGGCGAGCTGTGCCGCTAGGCTCATCATTTTCCTCAGCTGTATTCTCCTTAGCTCGATGTCTTCTTCGGTGTTTCTCTCACGCTCCATGTCTAGCTCCCAGCCTAACGTTCCGCAGAAGCACGGAGGGGCCGCCGAACCAGACTGGAATGCCCTGCATGGGGTCTCCTTTGCCGCAGTAGCCTGCGTAGAAGCCCATGTCCTTGCCCACGGCGTCCACAGACGACCAGAGGCCCTTCGTGGTCAAGTCTATGACGGGGTCTCTAACCATCTCCGCCAGCTCTCCATCCCTTATCACGTAGGCCACGACCCCGACGTATCTTTGGTTCCATCTTCGGTCGTCTATGTTCCACTCCTGATAAGACTTGACGTAAACACCGCTGCCGGCAAGCTCGAAAAGCTCCTCGAGGCTGTGGTCTCCCGGCTTAAGGTATGTGTTGGCCATCCTGACTATCGGCTCACGGCTGTAGAGGCTTGACCTCGACGCGCCGTTGCTGCGTGTCCCCAGCTCGGCCGCTGTCTCCCTGTTGTGCAGAAGCTCCGCTAAAACACCACGCTTTATCAACACCCTCTCAGCCGCTGGAACGCATTCGTCGTCGTATAGGTAGTAGCCGAAAGACCTCGGAAGACGTGGGTCGTCGACAACCGTCACGTGTTCGCTGCCTATTCGTGTGCCCAGCAGCTCCGGCTTTACGTAGGTTTCGCCAGCCTGCGCAGCTTCACGCCCCAGCATCCTGTCTGCTTCGCCCGGGTGGCCGCATGACTCGTGGCAGACCAGTCCAACTATCTCGGAGCCTAAGACGACGTTGCAAGGCTCATTCGGCGGGGCCATGCCTTTCGTCAACGCCCTGCTGATGTCGCATGTTTCTGACTCGATTCTTTGAGGAAGGTTCCATCGTTCAACAGCCTCCCAGCCCGCAGCCTCGCCGAGGTTCTCAAACCTCTGCAGCGACCCCCTCTGAGGATGGAAGGCCGTTATCATGTAGTTGCATACAGCCCTGCTCAGCTTGAACCTGACATCTCCGCCGTCGCTGTTGACGACGTGTTTCTCAGTATCCCATCTGCCGACAGATATTATCCTTGAAACAAGCTTGACCCCGTGTTTCTCGGCTTCCGCCAAGGCTGCCGAGTCAGCCTCCCTCAAGTACTCAACCTTGTCGTCAACTGCAACATCCTCATACCTGACCCGTGGCTTCTTGACGTCTGATGCGGCTGCCAGCTTCTCCTCTGACATCCTAACCTTCTGAGACCTGCGGGCTGCGGCTCTGGCGATGGAGTAAGCCTCATCAACGGCTCTTCTCACAGAGGCTCTGTCAAGCCTGTTGACGTATGCGAAGCCGAGGCTTCCCTCAACCAGAAGACGTACAGCCATTCCTTTCTCAACGCTGTCGGCTGAAACCTCCGGAGAACCGTTCTTCAGAAGCACCTCCGACTCGTAATCCGCCTGAAACCGAGCTTCAACGTAAGAAGCTCCTAAATCGCCTCCACGTTTCAAAACTAGGCTGAGCAGGTCCTCCATGCTGTATATCAGGTGTGAGCCGACTTTATATAAATTAGTACTTGGTGCCTTTGGCTTCCTCTGCGAGGTAGAGGAGTGTTTTGGCTCTGTGGTATATCAGCTTGGCTCTCTCCAGCATCGCCCGCCTGCTCTGCTCGTCTATCAGCGGGTTCTGGGTGGAGAGCTTCTCAACCAGCTCCTCGAGGATCGCAACAACAAGGTCGAGGCGAGCCTCAATGGCGAGCATTCTCTCACAGTACTCAAGCTGCTCCGCCAAGGATTCGAGGAGTTTCCTGTCTTCCGCCATCCTTTCCAAGGAATCGTCCAATTCAAGGAATAATAAGTTTTTCCTATAATGTAATATACCGAGGTGTTGTTTGCGGCCTGATGTCCTCCCTCCATCCAAAAATTGATTGGCATGTCTTGGTTGAGACGGTGCAAGCTCTGCCGCTCTACCCAGTTCACAAAGCGTACGTTAGGGATAAGATACTTCTCAACGAACCAGGTGTATCGCCTGAGGAGCTTGTGAAGAGGCTTGGGATCACCCGTGGGGAGGCTTTAGTTATACTGTGGGAGGTAAGGAAGACTGGAGAAGAGGTTCTACAGATTCTCAGGGAGGGGTGCTTGGAGAAACCCCGCTTCACCTTAGCCGCCTTGGGCGGCACTTTCTCAACACTTCACGCCGGCCACATGGCGCTTCTGCTGACAGCTTTCTGCAAAGCCGAAAAAGTGCTGATAGGCGTGTCCTCCGACAGCTTTGCCTCCAAGCTTTCGAAGAACCATCCTATACCGGCTTACGAGGAAAGGGTTAGAGGCCTCAAACGCTTCCTCGACGAACAGCGATGGCTTGGAAGAAGCCAGATAATTCCGCTTGAAGACCCTTACGGACCGTCTGTCGAAGACCCTACGATAGAAGCCTTGGTCGTGAGCCCGGCGACGGCGGGCCGAGCGGTTGAGATAAACGCAAAAAGAGCTGAGAGGATGATGAGGCCTCTCGAGGTTCTTGTCTGCCCGCTGGTTGTGGCTGAAGACGGCCGCCCCATCTCAACGACTAGGGTGATGGCGGGTGAAATCTCGGTCGACGGTAAGGTTAGAAAAGGCTAGGTACTAGGTTGGTTGATGCGAGGTAGGATGCAGCCATCACCAGAAACATTGCTTTCTTCGAAGTTCTGTGAAGAACATATACACACAGACCCAAGTAGACCGACAGCAAAACACGCCACGCCGTGTTCCGGAGGAGGCTGAGCTGAACCAGAAAGGTTCCAGACCCCTCCCTGACGGCTCCAACAGAGGTGAGGACGATGTTTTTCGCATCTACGTCGTTGAACAGAAAAACACCGGCTTCGAGTTTCTCGGGCAGTCTGTACGGAGGGGAGGATGGTTGGAGCAGAACAGCCCTCAACCTTGTTTCAGCCAGTATCTTAGCCACCTCTTCAGCGGTGTACGCCCCCGTTTTCACGGGCTTCAGGTCGCTGTGGACACGTGATACGTTGGCTTTCTTTGCGTATAAGATGCTGTTCTCGACGGAGACGTTTTCTCCGGCTGAGTTTGTGTAGGTGAGCGTCACGTTGTAGAATACGACGTCGGTGAGTTCGAAGCCGAAGACGTAGTATGTCTCAGGCTGGGCTGTTGAGGCGAGGGCGGCGTAGGAGATGTTGACTGCTGCGAGGATGATGAAGACGTGGAAGACTGCGTTTATGAAGGTTTTCATCGGAGGCGTGTTCCTTCCCGTCAGCCTTCCCAAAATTCTTCCAACCCCCACGTGGATGACCAAGGCGACGAAAACAGTCGTCAAGCTCGACATCACGATGTAGTCCAGTCTGAACAACCTTAACTCGACGAGCGAATACTCCCCTAAAGCAACTTCGTAAACGGTTTTGAAGTTAAGGAAGACGAGGGAGGCGATTATCTGGGATAAAGCTGCCGCAGAAAAGATAATCAACCCGGTCTTGACACTGGTTTTTTCGACTGATTCGAAGAAGTGGAGTGGTTTGACGAGAAGCTTTAGGGGATTCATCTCCGATGGCCTCCGCATCCTACCTTTAAAACTAGATGTTTCATCAGTGAAACATGTTTTACGACCGAGGAGAAAAGATATTTAGCGGCGGCGCTAAAACACTGTGTTAAGGGAGGTCGTCGAAGTTTGTCAGGCAAAATAACCTACGTATCTCTGTTTGCCGACGAAAGCATTCACCCAGCTTACGAGAAAGCTTTGGATGACGTTAGGACAAAGTACCTCGGGAAACACTATCCCATGTACATAGGCGGGGCTGAGGTTTTTTCGGAGGATGGTGAGTTTGAGGAGAGAAGCCCTATAGACACGTCTATCGTTGTGGGGTATTTTCAGAAGGGCAACGCCGGTCATTTGAGGAAGGCTGTTCAGGAGGCGAAGAAGAGCTTCAGCGATTGGGGGAACAGAGATTGGTGTGAGCGAGTCCGGGTTATGCTTAGGGCGGCTGAGCTGATTGACGAGAGGAAGTTTGAGATAGCGGCGGTCATCACCTACGAGGCGGGTAAGAACAGGTTCGAAGCTTTGGCAGAGGCATGGGAAGCCATCGACGCCCTCAAGTACTATGCTCGAATCATGGAGGACAACAACGGCTACGTTAGGGAGATGGGGCCAGGAGGTCCGGGGGAGAGGTGCAGAATGGTTGCGAGGCCCTACGGTGTCTGGGTTGTCATCTCGCCTTTCAACTTCCCGTTCATGCTGGCCAACGGAATGATGATGGGCGCCCTGATGACAGGCAACACCGTCGTATTCAAGCCGACCAGCGAAACACCTCTGTCGGGGCTGATGCTGTACAGGGTTTTCAGAGACGCCGGAGTTCCAGAGGGAGCGCTCAACTTCGTGACGGGCCCGGGGCAGGCCTTCGAGGACGAGGTCGTCTCAAACCCCGATGTCGCCGGAATAGCCTTCACAGGCTCCAAAGACGTGGGCATGAGGCTTTACAGAAGATTCACTTCATCGCAGCCCTACCCCAAACCCATTCTCCTCGAAATGGGAAGCAAGAACCCGACAATCGTCACGGACAACGCAGACGTCAAGAAGGCCGTATCTGGCGTGCTGCGTGCTGCTTTCGGATACGGAGGCCAGAAATGCTCCGCAACCTCTAGGCTTTATGTCCAGAAAGGCATCAAGGAGAGGTTTTTGGCCGAGTTGGTTAAGGAGACGAGCGCTATCAAGATAGGCGACCCGAGGCGTAGAGAAGTTTTCCTCGGCCCCGTGATAAACAGCCGTGCTGTTGAAAACTTCAGACGCTACGTTGAAGCCGCTAAAAGAGACGGCGGCGAAATCCTTTACGGCGGCGAAGTGCTAGGAGGCGGGGTGTTTGACAGAGGCTTCTACGTCCAGCCCACCGTCATCGGCAAGCTTCCCAGAAACCACTTCCTATTCAAGCAGGAGCTTTTCCTACCCATCCTGCTGGTCGACGAGTTCGAAACACTCGAAGAAGCGCTAAGAGAAGCCAACAACACGGAGTACGGCCTAACAGCTGGAATATTCTCCGAGAACGAAAAAGAGATCGAATACTTCTTCAAAAACATCGAGTTCGGAGTCACCTACGCCAACCGCCGAGGCGGATCAACAACGGGAGCGTGGCCGGGCGCTCAAACGTTCGTCGGATGGAAGGCAAGCGGAGCGACGGGCAAAGGTGTTGGAGGGCCGCACTACTTGCTGACTTTTCTGAGGGAACAGGCTCAGACCAACGTAGTAGAGACATAGGTGGTGCTGGCTTTCAGATAACCCCGGATAAAGCTTATAAGCCCTCGTTGAGTGAAGAAAACGCATGAACGCTGAAAAAGGTCAGCCAAGGCGCATCACTCGAAGACAGGCGATTAGCAACACCATAGCCGCTGGCGCAGTCGTCGGAGTCGGAGTGGTGGCTGGAGTAGGCGGATACTTCCTCGGCTCCACCTCCGGAGCGAGGACAGAGACTGTCACGAGGGTTCAGACTGTTGGCGGAACAGGCCAGACGGTAACAGCCTTCCAAACCCTGACCAGAACCGTCACAGCAGCTAGGCCTGCGCCTAGGGAC
>JANWZU010000042.1 GCA_025054795.1 Candidatus Caldarchaeum sp. | reverse complement strand
GCTGAAGGAGTATGAGGCTCCCGGTAGGTGATGATGCATGACAGTCCTTGAGGAGAAGAAGGAGGTTAAGACCGTCGAGTTCTACGACGTTGGAGAGGCGGCGTTGAAGATAAGCTACGGCCCCCAGCACCCGGGAACCGGTCATTTCAGGCTTGTTGTGACCGTGTCGGGCGATACAGTGGTTTGGGCCGACCCTGACCCGGGGTTCGTCCACAGGGGTGAGGAGAAGCTCGCCGAGTACAAGACTTGGATAACCAACATACCTCACCTCGAGCGCCCGGTCATACTAGACTCAGCGGGCATTCAGTATCCATACGCCCTCGCCGTCGAGAAGCTGATGGGTGTTGAACCACCCGAGAGAGCCAAGTTTCTCAGAGTAATCATGGCTGAGCTTCAGCGTATCGCAAGCCACCTCTACTGGTTCGCCCTATACGGCGTCTTCCTCGGCCACACCACCATGTTCCTCTGGTGTTTCGGAGACCGTGAATACCTCGTCGACCTAACATCCCTCATAGGCGGTCAGCGGATAACGCATGCATACTTCGAGCCCGGAGGAGTGAGGAACGACGCGCCCAAGAAAGTGCCCGCCGAGCTTGTACGGGAGTTTTCACGCTACTACCGGATGGCTACAGGGAAGGAGCTGAGTCGAGAATCTGATGATTTCAAGAAATACAGTCAAGCGGTCTGCGAGTTCTTCGACGAGAGGCTCAACGACTACTGGGACATGTTCTTCAACAACGAGCTGTTCATCAGCAGAACAAAGGACGTAGGAGTACTCACCGCAGAGGACGCAATAAGGCTTGGAGCTGTTGGCACAACCTTGAGAGCCTCCGGCATTAGGTTCGACAACAGAGTTAACAACCCCTACGACGCCTATCCTCAGCTCAAGTTCGAGGTTCCCGTCGGCTCGAAAGGCGATTGCTACGACAGAGCCATAGTCGGCTTCAGGGAGATGAGGGAGAGCGTGAAGATAATCAGCCAAGCTGTCGAGATGATGCCCGACGGCCCTGTCAAGGTTAAACAGCATCCCATCAACATCAGAGTCCCTGCCGGGGAGGCGGTAGCTAGGACGGAGGCTGCTAGAGGCGAGATGATGTACTACATACGCAGCGAAGGAGGAGACAAGCCATACAGGCTGAAGATAAGCCCGCCGTCGTTCAGACTACTTCCTGTCATGAAACATCTGCTGAAGGGTGAGCAGGTGGCCAACATCCCGCCGATATACTGGTCTCTCAACTACTGGCCCGTGGAAGCAGACCGCTAGCCTACATAAAGCTCTCCAAGCTGGTCAAGCCGACGACGCTGTCGAAATCGATCTCGAGCGGGTCGAGAACCTGCTCGAAGGTTGAACGCATGTACTCGATGTACTTGTCCACATCGACAGTTTCCTTCCTCGCAAGCTGCAACGGCGTCACTCCATCTTTGTCCTTCGTCTTGACGTAGCTGATTATGTCTCCAGGCCCCACCTTCACGCCTAGAGCCTGAAGCTTCTTAGCGGCTTTGACGTGCTGCGGAGTCGTTTTTTCATACCTCTCGATGGTCTTGGACATCATTACCCTGAAGGCTAGCTTTTCTATGTCGAACGTCCTGTTCTTGAGCCGTGAATACCAAGCAGCTATGACCTCACGTATAGACCTCTTGACCCGCTCAAGGTCCTCCTCAGTCCTAACTTCAGCAAGCTGTCTGAGCATGTCGTCGAAAGCATCCTTGATGAAGACGGGGATGTTTCTCTTCTTACCGGTCAACCCTTTAACATCGACGACGCCTCTATCGGTCACGCCTAGGTAGTTTTTCTTACGTCTGCTGAAAACAACATACCTGTACACTTTGTCGAATTCGAGGGATAGCTTGAACTTTTCAGCAGCCCATTTGATAAGCTGGCTGACCTGCTCCGGCTCGGTTGTCTTTAGGAAGATTGAGTCTGTGTCGACGTAAACCACCTGAATGTTGAGGGATTTCGCTTTCTCGACCGCCGACTGGAAAACGTACCTACCTATCGCCGTCGTGCTCTCAGCCAGAGGAGGACAGTAGAGGGGAAACTCCTCGAAGCCAAGCACACCGTAGCTTGCGTTGAGAAAAACCTTCAAAGCTCTCTGGACAACCTCATACCAGCTCCTCTGGACAGGTGTGATACTCTTGTCGGAGGCCATAGGCTTGTACCACTTGACCCTGATGTCTCTTATGACGCCTATTATGCTGCTCTGAAGACCTCGCCTCTTGACGCACACCCAGTGGCTGGTTTCGGGTATGCCGTTGCTCCTGCATTCTTGATGGCCGCAGTTTATCGTCTCGAAGCTTAAGTTATACTCCTTAAGTATGCTGGGATACAGAGAGGCGAAGTCCAGAACCGTGACGTTGAAGTGGACGCCGGGAACGGGTTCAACAACTAACCCGCCTCTGTACTTCTTACCTTCGATGATAGCCTTAGTGCTTGTGCCTCCTTTGGCAGCGGCAAGCTCTTCTTTCAAGGGTATTAGCCAGTTGATGTTTCGGAGCTCCCAGTTCATCAGGTTCTTGATCCAGCCGCTTACTCCGTGCCTGCAGACATCCTCCAAGGGCATCCTGCTTATACGTGATATGACAGCCATAAGCCTAAGAAGCAGGCGGTCTCCAGCCTCGACCAAGTCTCTCAGAAGACGTGAGTCTCTGTAGCTGTACTCAGCCAGTTCTTGGATAGTGAGCTCCCCCAACGGTTTGTCAACGGTTATTTTCCCTACGCCGAGAAGGGCTTTTGCGACGCCGTCGAGGGTGTGTTCTCGGTAGCGGTTGTCGAAGGCGTAAACTTGGACGGACTTGTTGTTGAAGAAACGATAAAGGTCTAGGTGGATGGCTCTTCGCAGGGTTGCGCCCTCTCTTCCGAGGCTGATGGGTATCTTGCTCCGTGGGATTCCGAGCTTTTCAGCTCGGTTTCGCAGATACGGAAGGTCGAAGTCGTCGCCGTTGAAGGAAACCACTACAGGATAGTCCTCCATTATCTCGAAACATCGGAGCAGAAGCATAGACTCGTCGTCGAAAACCTCCAACGCATACTCGCCTCCGTCAAACTTCATGTCGACATCGTCTCTCTTCAGCACAAGAACCCTGCCCATGTTCTTCGTCCCGGAGAGGGAAACAGCAACAACCCTGTCTTCAGGGTTGGACGGGGAGGGGACACGTGTGGGCGATTCTCCTAAAATCTCTATGTCTACGGCGACAAAGTCGATGTGAGGGTGTTCTGACTCGAGTATTTTAAGCCACTTCCTAGTCTCCTCTGCTTCGGCCCCTGCTGTGTCGTGGAAAAATCTTTCCATTATCTGGTTGATCCTCTCGTCATCGCCTAAAACCGGGAAGAGTTTGCCGCCGTCCAACCGGTATACAAGGCTGGGTATGAGCCTCATGTCGTAAACGTAGTTGAGGTGGTAGGGTATGTCGGCCTCCCAGCACTTTATCCGCTCCCTTATCGACTTTTTAGAACCGCCGACGGCAAGCGGGTCCGTGGCCTTTATCATCGTCATGACTTTTTTCCTGTCGTTGACACTGTCGTATTTCTCGACTTCAATAAACTCGACTGCGCCGGCCTCCCGAAGCTGCGGGTCTTTCGCAAGCACGTCAGCAGCCAAGTCGCTCAGGCAATAGGGCTTGTGCCCTGTGTCGTCGAGCTGGACAACCACCTTCCCGCTTTCAACATCCAGCAGTTTGAGAAGAGCTTTCCTCTCCTGACCGTCGTAGCCTGTTCCCAGCAGAAAATACTTCATGTCTCTGGGGATAGGATGTTCCGATTGCTTTTTAGCTTTCCGCCGTGGATGCGAGAAGCTCGACCAGAATCCTCGAAGCTGCGGCAGCTGTTAAGCCGTTGTCGTAGACCGGGTTAACCTCCATCACGTCAAACCCCACTATACTGCTCATACCCACATGGTGAATTAGCTCGATGACTTGGTCTACCGACAAACCGCATGGTTCGGGGTTGCCGACCCCCGGGGCATGGGATGGGTCGAGTACGTCGACGTCGACGGACACGTAGACGGACCTGTTCTTCAAAGATTCGTTCAGCAGCCTTCTCGTCCTCGACACGTCTCCGACCTCCGTAGCCTTGATGTAGATGATGTTTCTGTCTTTTGCGAACCTCTCCTCCTCATAGTCGTACCCTCTAACCCCTACGACGACGACCTTCGTCTCAGGCTTTCTCTCGAGAAGCCTTCTGAGGTATGTGGCGTGGTTTACACGCAGACCTCCGTACTCGTCCCGTAGGTCGAAGTGGGCGTCGAAGACAACAATCGCCGAGGCTTTGGTTGAGGACGCTAGGTAGGCTGCAAGCGTGCCGGTGTGCTCGCCTCCGACCATCACAGGAGTTTTTCCTTTTTTCAAAGACTGTCTGACCAGTCTGAAGACCCGTTTGAGCATGGTGGATAGGCTGTAGCTGAACGCTATGTCTCCGCCGTCGAATAATTTTGCGGATGCGGCGTCGAACCTCTTTACGTAGCTGTTTACCTCGATGTTTGCGCTGAACCTTCTGACGGCCTCGGGCCCGTACCTAGATCCCGGCCTGAAGGAGCTGGTCAGGTCGTAGGGGAAGCCGTAGAAAAGATACCTTGCCTCCGAAAAGTCCCCCTCAACGCCTAAGAAAGTTTCCCTCGGCCGTAAAAGGAAATCCAGCTCATCCCGCACGTCCATGCTGAAATCACTTAAATACAATTTTCAGGCTTAAAAAATAGATATGTCCAGAGCTAGGGCGGCCTTGCTTTATTTCGCAGCGGTTGCGTTGCGGCTGGCCGTAGCACCATTCTCCGGGCACTCTTGGGATGTTTACGTCTGGATTCAAAGCGGCGAGCTGTTCCTGCGTGGCATAAACGTTTACGAGGTGAAGAGCTTGACCGACTTCCCGTGGGGCTTCTACACCTACCCCCCTGTGTGGCTTTACTGGGTGGGGTTCGTCAGCTACGTCGCCACCTTCTTCAACGACCTTCACCTTCAGGTTCTTTTGCTCAAAGCCCCGATCATAGCGGCTGACATAGCTGTAGCGGTGCTCATCTCAAAGATTGCTGGAGAACTCGGTCTTGTGAAATATGCTGGCATGGCCGTCGTGCTCTGGCTTTTCAACCCCCTAGCCATAGCTATCTCTTCCGTCTGGGGAATGTTCGACTCGATAGCTGTGATGCTCAGCCTTATCGGCTTCTTGCTGATGCTGCGTGGGAAAACTTTGTGGGCCGGCGCAGCCCTCGGCCT
>JANWZU010000203.1 GCA_025054795.1 Candidatus Caldarchaeum sp. | reverse complement strand
AGAAGGGGGATGAGAGGGGCTTCAACTCGATCGTCGAAAGAGCCACTAGAGAGTTCAAGCATGCTGATGTCGAGGTCTGGGGGTTAAGCTCTAGAAAAATTTTGGAGAGGCTGGAGGAGGCTAGGGCGACCATGAAGGGGTTCAGCCTCTCGAGCTTGTTCGGCTGAAAAGTTTATCAAAGGGTTTTGACAACCCTAGGGGTATGGACGCCCGGACAGTATCCATGGCCGTCGTGTTCACGGCGCTCGTTGCCGCTGCTACGATGGTGCTGAGCATCTACTTCCCTCTAACCCGAGGATACTTCAACCTAGGAGAGACCATGGTCTACCTAGCTGCTCTGCTAGGAGGGCCTTTCGTCGGAGCATTCGCAGGAGGAGTCGGCTCGGCCATGGCTGACATACTGCTTGGATACCAAGCATTCGCCCCCGGAACCTTGGTCATCAAAGCCGCTGAAGGAGCCGTCGCAGCCCTGCTTTACAGAAGGCTACGTCGGCTCAACGTATCCAGCGCAGCTGTTCTTTCGGCTGCGGCTGTGGGGGTTTACTTCATCATACTGTTGCTGGTTGGAGTCTACTTGATGAGTGGAGCCGTCGAGGTTGTCTTTTACCCGGGTCAAACCCTCGAACTTCTTGTTTATCCGTCGACATGGGTTTTCCTAGCTCTGCTCGGGTCGGCTGTGCCTGCCTACTATGTTTTCAGGAGGAAGGAGGTTGAGGCTTGGCTGGTTATCTCGCTTCTCGCCGCAGGCCTCGTGATGGTGCTCGGCTACTTCCTCTACGAGTTGCTGGCTGTTGCGATAGGTCTTCTTCCCGACATAGTTCCAGTTGCTGAGATACCCCTTAACATAGGGCAGGTTGTCGTAGGCTCTGCGGTCGCAATCCCTGTCTACAAGGCGGTCCGTTCTAGGCTGGCTCTACAGGCTGTCAGCCGGTGAAGGCCCCGTACTTCTGCTCGATGACGCTGTACCCCTTCTCCTCGAGTAGCTGAGCCAGCTCGTAGCCTCCAGTCTCGACCACACGGCCACCATACATTATGTGCACAACGTCGGGCTTCAGGTAGTTTAGGATCCTGAGGTAGTGGGTTATCACCAAAGCCCCCATCCCCGTCTGCTTAGATATCGTTCGCACCCCTTCAGCCACTATCTTGACGCCGTCGATGTCAAGCCCCGAGTCCGTTTCGTCAAGAACAGCTATCTTCGGCTGGAGTATAGCCATCTGAAGAACCTCGCACCTCTTCTTCTCACCGCCGGAGAACCCCTCGTTGAGGTATCGACGGCCAATCGTAGGGTCGAGCTTCAGCATCTCAATCTTCTCCTTCAACGTCTTCTGGAACTCCGCCACGCTAACTTTGTCCTTCGCCTTCTCGCCGTCGCCGCCGTACTTGAGGTTTATGTAGGCCCTTCGGAGAAAGTTGGCCAGAGTAACTCCCGATATTTCTACAGGGTACTGGAAAGCTAGGAACAAGCCTTTTCTTGCTCTTTCGTCAGGCGAGAGGTTGACGATGCTTTCGCCGTCGACGAGGATGTCTCCGCTGTCGACTGTGTACTTGGGGTGGCCCATAATTACTGCTGCGAGCGTGCTTTTGCCCGAGCCGTTGGGGCCCATCAGGCTGTGTATCTCGCCTTCACGGACTTTGAGGTTCACACCCTTCAGTATCTGCTTGCCTTCGACGCTTGCGTACAGCTCCCGTATTTCCAGCTCCATCCGACCTCCGTCTATAACGCCGTTATTTAAATCACACCGCACTACATCCCACAGACCTAACCGCCTTCAGGTAAAGAATAAACATCTCTGCGCAAACAAGGAAAACAGCTATGGGTTTGAGGGCTACGGTCTACGGCGGCGCCGGAAGGATAGGAGGAAATAAAATCCTCCTCGAAGAGGGAGGCCGGGTTTTCCTCGACTTCGGCGTGGACTTCAGCGCCAGAAACGCATACTTCAGCATGTTCCTAAGGCCACGAAGCTTCTCGCTGGTGGAAGATTATGTCCTGACAGGCGTTATCCCAGCCCTCAAAGGTCTCTACGGCGAAGAGACAGCCCCGACCTACCTGCATTCCAAAACCCCTTTCGCCGACGCTGTAATAATCTCCCACGCGCATCTCGACCATTACGGCCACGCTGGCCTTCTGAGGCCCGACATACCCGTTTACATGGGCGAGGGGACGAAGGTTTTGCTGGAGGCGAGGGAGGAGGTTAGGCCGAACAGGAACGAGAGCCTTTTCGAGGAGGATTCTGAAAGAGAGATACATGTCTTCAGGACGGGCGATGTGTTTGAAGCTGCTGGAATGAAGTTCAAGCCTGTACATGTGGACCACTCTGTTCCAGCTTCTTACGGTCTCATAGTTGAGGCGGGAAGCGGTGTTCTGGCTTACACGGGAGACATAAGGGCCCACGGGCCTCGGAAAGACATGACTCAGGACTTTGTTGAGGCATGCGTGAAAGAAGGAGTGGAGACGTTAGTTGTCGAGGGAACTAGGATAGATGAAACGGAGAACAGGTCTGAGGATGATGTAAGAGCTGGCATGAACGCTGTTGTGGGGAAGGCTGGAGACCGTTTGGTTTCTGTGGTTGTGGGGATGATGGACTTCGACAGACTACGCACGGTGCTGCAGGTCGCCGAGGACAACGACCGTCTTCCAGCAATATCACTACACCACGCCCACATACTCAACAAGCTGGGCGGCGCAAACCTGCGCATAAAAGTGCCGAGCATGAGAGATGACAAGATTTTAGTCTACCTCGAGAGAAGAGGCTCAGGAACCTACGCAAAATCAGACTATCAAAAATGGATGGCGGCCCTAGCAGAATCCTCTCCCACAGTCAAAGAAGAAGAAGTCAGGACAAACCAGTCGAAGTACATCATGGTGCTGAGCAAATCCGAGGACATCATCGACCTAGCGAGCATAAAGCCAGCAGCCGGCTCGCCGTTCATCCTGTCAACCAGCGAGCCGCACTCGGAGGAGCAGGTCATCGAGATGGACAAGATAAAAAACTGGGTTGAGCTGCTCCAGCTCAGGTACCATCACATACACTCATCGGGCCACGCCTCCGGAACCCACATAATCAAGACGATAAAGCAGATACAGCCCCGTCAAGTGATTCCGGTCCACACAGAGCATCCCGAAGTCTTCGCCAAGCTTCTTGAGTGTGAGAAGACGAAGGTGTTGATTCCACGCAGCGGTGAGCCCTTAGAAATCTTTTAGGCTTATGAACAGTTCCAGTGGGCTGGAAAGCTTTTCAATTGCACGGGAGGTCTAACAGACTCTTTTGAACCTGTTCTCACATCTCCCTAACCAGAGGTATTCCAGCGACCCAGGCCGCCGAGGACAAAGCAGACCTAAACGCCTCCACCAACGCTAGCCTGAAAACTTTGACGTCGTGGCTGGCTGTCAGCACGGGGCATTTTTCGTAGAAGTTGTTGAACGAGACCGCCAGCTCCCTCAGATAGGACGCAACCCTCTTCACGGAGAGGATTTTCACAGCTTCCTCGAAGACGAACGGCAGAAGCCCTATGACCTTGACGAGCTCTTTCTCGGCGTCGTCGAGGTTTTGGCCGTAGGGTTTGGGCAGGGGTTCTGCTTCTGCCTTCTCGATTATTCTTGAGGCTCTTGCGTAGGCGTACTGTATGTAGGGGCCGGTGTCCCCTTCTATGTCGGAGGCTTGCTCGCTGTCGAACACAATCATCTTATCCGGGTCAGACTTGATTAGGAAATACCTCAGAGCAGCAACAGCGACCTTCTCACCAACCTCGTCGAGTTTCTCGGCAGGCCAGTCGGGGTGCCGTTTCACAGCTCCTTCAACGGCTTTCTCGGCGATGTAGTCGAGCAGCGGGTCGACGTTTATGTATACTCCGGCTCGTCCGCTCATGTGGACGAACTGCTGGTCCTGAACATCAACTTTCAGCTTGGCTGCGTCGGAGCGGCTGAGCGAAACAACTTCATAGGCATAGTGAATGTATCTGGACGGGTCTACACCCAGCTTTCTCAAAGCATGTTTTACAACTTCCTGAGGTCTCTTCTGCCTTGCGTCCACCACGTTAACCGTGGACGATGCTTGTCCAAACTTGAGAACCTCTTCGCCGTTGACGTCCGTGATGTAGACAGGGGAGCCGTCTGGGTTTTCCCCCCACCGCCGGTACTTGAAATCCTTCAACACGGCGCCGAGCTTCCAACATGCGTAGGCTATGTCCCTCGCGACGTATGTGGTTGTGCCGTCGCTTTTAACAAGAACCTCGTCGCCTTCCTTGCTTAAAACGGGGTGGTCGGCCAGCTTTATGACCCAGCAGCCCTTTTTAGCACCCTCCTGCGCAAGATAGACAGCATCCATGGTTTGGAGCTTTTGGAAAGTTTCGCTCCACAAGTCGAAGGCAATGACATCGCTTTCCCTGTTGAGAACGTCGTACCGGGCACCCAGACGCCAGCATGTTCGCATCTGGTCCCTAAGAACTCTGTCCACAACTGAGCGGTTCAGCCTATAGAATTCAGAACCGATGTCCTCGAGAGAAGCCGATATCCTCCTCCTCTCAGCTTCGAGCGTGCTGTCCTCAGCTATCCTCCTGTTCACTTCTGTGTAGATCCTTCCGCAGTAGTCGTCGAACTTCACCCCGTCGGGAGGCTCCATCCCGTACCCAAGCTTGGAGAAGGCTAGGAGGATGTCAGCCATCTGGGTGCCGCTGTCGTCGACATAGTTGGCTACGGCCACCCTGTATCCCGCCCTAGTCAAGAGCCTAGCTAGGCTGTCTCCTAGGCATGTGTTGCGGGCATGGCCTATGTGGAGAGCTTTGTTGGGGTTTACGCTGGTGTGCTCCACAAGCATGTACTGGTCTTTCCCAACATCCAGCGCGCCGTACCTGTCTCCCGCCTTTACCGCTTCATCTATCACGTCTTCGGCTAAAGCGTCCCATCGAGCGTGGAAGTTTATGTAGCCGGGTTTGACTGCTTCAACATGCGAGACAAACCTAGACCCGGATGTGTCGACTGCTTCAACTATCTGCTTAGCTATGCTGAACGGGTCTTTGCCGGATTTCTTGCTCAGCTCGAACGCAACAGCAGTCGACACCTCCCCGTAGCCTGCTTGCCTCTGAACATCTAGCTTAGCCTCTCTCACTCCCGCGTCCCTGAGCAGGGCACGGGCTTCCTCGATTAGTCTCTTCAACCGTTTAAAAAGTAGAAGAGGGAGAATTAAATTGTGATTTTTCCGAGGCGTTTTGATGAGGCTGAGTAATCAGGCACTGGCGACAGCAGCGGTCAGCCTGCTGGCTTACACGGTTCTAAGCTATCTTCTGCTGGCTCCGAGAACCCCGCCCACCGGGCAGTTCCCTGCCGTAGAGGTTCTGCCGCACGCCATAGCAGCGGTCAACACCACCGCCATAGCCACGCTGCTAGCAGGTTTCGACGCCATAAAGAAGAAAAAAGTTGTACGGCACAAGGCCTTTATGCTTGCCTCCTTTGTCCTGATAACGGCTTTTCTGGTGATGTATGTGTCGAGGCTGTATTTCGGCGGAGTCAAGCATTTCACGGGCCCGGCGCTGGTACGGGATTTCATCTACCTGCCCTCGCTGGCCGTCCATCTCGGCCTTTCTATACTGTCTGTACCGCTGGTGCTTTACAACATCCTGACTGGAGGGTTTCTGCCGGTTTACCAAGTCGGCCGGACGAGCCACCGGGCTGTCGGAAGATGGGCTGTTAGGCTGTGGAGCACGAGCCTCGCCTTGGGCGTGTTCGTTTACGTTCTACTCAACTATGTTTAAAATTTGACAATTGCCCTTAAAATGTAGATGCCGACGAACCTGCCTGCCGAGGCTCAGGCTGCGCTCGCCAGATACCAGCAGGCTAAGACCGTTGAGGAGAAGATAAAGGCTCTGGAGGAGGCCCTTCCGCTGATACCTGACCACAAGGGTACGGAGAAGATGAGGGCCCAGCTGAAGACAACGCTTTCCAAGCTTAGGCGAGAGCTGGAGCGGAAGAAAACTATGAAGACATCCCGCCAAGACTTGTTCACAGTCAAGAAAGAAGGAGCAGCATCGATAGTTCTGCTAGGAGCCGCCAACTCCGGCAAGTCAACCCTACTCAACGTCTTGACTAACGCAAAAGCGGAGGTGAGCGGCTACGAGATGACAACCAGAAAGCCTGTGCCCGGGATAATGTATGTAGAGGACGTCGGGATACAGGTTGTGGAGCTGCCTGCCGTGTTAACATCTGACTTGAAGGAAACGCCTTTCGCTTCACGAAGCCTCGCAGTAGCACGCACCGCAGACTTGATAGTACTTACCGTTGACTGTGGCTCCAACCCGGTTCACCAGCTTGAAAAACTTGTGCAGAAACTCGGCGAGGCCGGTATTTCCCTAGGTGTAAAAAATTTCGAGATTGAAGTTGAGAAGAAAGACAGCGGCGGGCTGAGGCTTGTTGTCTTCGGAAGGTTCAAAGGCACCCACGAAAGCCTCAAGAACGCCCTCCAACGGATCGGAATCAGGAACGCAGTAATCAAAATACACGGAGAGGCTGGAGTCGAGGACATAGTTGAACAGATCCTTAGGCCGTCTCTGTTCAAGAAAGCAGTGGTTCTGGCTGGAAGACGGGACATGGCCTCTGAGAAAGTTTTGAACGAGCTGAAGGAGAAAGCCAAGCTTCTAAACCTACCTCTCCTCGAGGTCAGCGCCAGCGCCTCCTCGACTCTGAAGGCCTTTAAAGAAGAAGTGTACCGGGCTCTGGAACTTGTGAGAGTTTACACGCAGAAGGACGGGGTTGTGAACAGAAAGCCAGTAGTGGTAGGCCGTGGAACAACTGTCGGTGAGCTTGCTTTGCAGATTCACCGGGACATCGCCAAAAACCTTAGATACGCCAAGGTTTGGGGTTCTTCTGTGAGGATTCAGGGCCAGCAGGTAGGGCCGAGCCACGTGCTTTCTGACGGAGACTTGGTGGAGCTTTTCGTATAACATTAAATCAAGGTCTTGCGTTCAGTCGGCTGAGCCGTTATGAGGGTTGTTGCGGTGGGCGGCCCCATGTTCGTCAACGGCTTCAGGCTTGCGGGCGCCGAGGGAATGGTGGTGAAATCACCAGACGAGGCCTTCCAGATGATTAAGAACCTCATGCAGCAGGAAGACGTTGGGCTTGTCATAGTCTCTGAAGACATCTCGGAAAAGTTCAGGGACGAACTAAACGAGCTGAGAGCTAAAAAGCCGAAGCCGCTCGTGTACGAGCTTTCACCCCCCGTCGGCCAGCCTAAGAAGATAGATTACAGGGCCCTTCTAAGAAGCGTTTTGGGAGTTTGGCATGTTTTTTAGGAGGCTTTGATCCAATCAACCGAGTTGTCTACGGCTTCGCTTGACAAAGTGGTTGATGAAGTGGTGCAGGAGGCTCTGGCCGCCGTAGAGAGGATGCTGGACGAAGCTCAGAGCGAGGCAAACCGAATCATCGACCGTGCTGCCGACGAGGTTTCCCGTGAACTCTCTTCTTTGAAGGAGGCGGGTGAGGCCGCAATAGCGGCGTCCAGACAAAGGATCATCAGCACCGCTGAGATTCAGGCTAAGAACATGGCTATAGCGGCTGTTGAGGAGGAGATCTCGAAAACCTTCGACATGGTTATGGGTAGGCTTGAGAAGATGGCTTCCGAGGATTCTTTCGAGTATGAGCTTAAGAGACTGCTCGACGAGGCTGTTGAGTTGGTTGGGAGGGATATGATTGTCTCGTCGAACGAGAAGGGCTTAGAGCTTCTAAGAAAAATACTGAGCAAGAGCAGCTACGGTGTTGAGGTGCGTCTATCTGAGAAGCCGATAAAAACCGTCGGAGGGCTTGAGGCGAGGTCTGCAGACGGCCAGATTATCTTCGACAACACCCTCGAGGCACGGCTTGAAAGGATAAAGCCCCAGCTCCGCAACGAACTGGCTAGGATGATTTTGAGAAAGGATTAGCTTTTGAGAAGAATACTCCTCACAAACGACGATGGCATAACGAGGCCCGGGCTCTGGGCCCTGTACGACGTTGTGAAAGACCTCGGCGAGGTGTATGTCGTTGCTCCAGAATCAGCCAGAAGCGCTACGGGCATGAGCATCACGCTTCACAAACCACTCAGGCTCAAGAGACTGCTGATACACGGGTCTACGGCCTACGCATGCTCAGGCACGCCTTCGGACTGCGTTATCGTAGCTGTCAACAAGGTTCTCTCAGGAAAGCCACCCGACCTGATTGTCTCAGGGATCAACGAGGGGAACAACGTGTCCCTGCAAGCCGTGTATGGAAGCGGTACAGTTGCCGCAGCTGTGAGAGGTGCTTTAATCGGCGTGCCTTCGGCTGCTTTCTCGCTTGCCTCGAGGGAGAACGAGCCTCTGAGCTTCGCATGGCTGAAGGAGGCTACGGGTAGGGCTGCGGAGAGAGCCAGACCCTTCATCGAATGGCTGCTCAACAACGGGATGCCTAAAGGAGTGGACTACTTCAACGTCAACTTTCCACCCGAAGTAAACAGCCACACCCCCGTGAAGGTAACGAAAGCCGGGAAAATTAGATACACCGAAATGGTTAACGAGCGACAAGACCCCCAAGGCCGGCTTTACTACTGGCTGCATGGAAAACTCGTTCCTGAGGAGATGTTTGAGCCTGACACGGATGTCTATGCTCTCTTCGTAGAGAAGTCCATATCAGTCTCCCCCATGAGGCTTAACACTTCGGTCGAGGACCTTTCGAGCCTAAAGCACATAGCTGACTTTTTCCGCAGCGGTAGATGAGGATTTAAACAACCTTATAAACGCATAAGAAGGCTGAAAAAGGATGGCGAAGCCTCGGGCCGGTGGTTGATGGATGGCGCTTACGCTGAAGGAGAGGATTGAGCTGATGAGGCAGGGCGTGCTTCACCGATACGTAATACCCATGCTGGAGGCCCGGGGATTCATGGTGTCGAGCTGGAAAAGGCCCGTGTCCCTCGAGGATAAAATCCTGAGAGAAGATGGATGGATACCGAACTACACCAGCTTCACAACGTGGGAGACCTACTCCCGAAACACACCTCTCCACATCTACTTCAACACCTTCTACGGCGACATACATGAAAAAGCCTACCGAATCTGCTTCGTCGAGTACATCCTCAGCAAACACAACTACAGACTACCTCCAGTGGCCACAGGGGTTTTCACAAGGCTGAACACAGAGAACGGATACTACTGGAAGCACAGGTCGCCTATCAACCTCGACGTCCCCGAGTCAGCCGTCAGCGACGTAGACAGCAAATACGACGAACTGTTCCTGCTTCTTGGAAGAGCCAAGGTAATAGACTAGTGTTTTTTGAGAACCCTTAGAACGATCGAGGTGTTTGTCTCAGAAACACCGTTGATGTTCCTGATCTCCTCTATAACCTTGTTAAGGTCTGTCATGGTGGGGACGGATATCACGGTCATGACGTCGATGGCTCCGGTTATCTCGTAAACCTCTTCAACTCCTTCTATTTTTATCAGCTTGTCGGCCACCTCGGGCGTGGGAACGGCCGGTGAGACAGAGACAAATGTGACGGCTGTGACTGAGTACTCCTTCGCAAGCTCTACCGTGAACGACTTGATGACGCCTTTATCGACGAGGTTTTTAACACGTCTTCTGACGGCTCCCTCCGACAGGTTAAGCATCTTAGCGATGTCCGTGAAGCTCTTCCTAGCATCTCTCTTAAGAATCTCGATGATAGCCCTGTCGGTTTCGTCAATCGATGTAGACATCGGACAATTAGGAGGCATGGCCTTGTTATAGGCTTTCCATAATGGTTAAAGCTTGGGTTTTGAAAAAGAGCAACGCATGCTGAAAAGAGTCGGCGTTGTGGGCGGCTCCGGCTACACAGGCGGGGAGCTTCTCCGAATTCTCGCAACCCATCCAAACGTCGAAGTAGCATACGTCACCTCGAGAGAGTACGCTGGGAAGCCCTTGACATCGATCCATCCAAACCTACGAGGCTTCTACACGGGGCTCAAATTTTCAGACGTCTCCGTTGAACAAGTTGCCGAGAAGTGCGACTTGGTCTTCATCAACACGCCTCACGGTGTTTCAACAAAGCTCACACCGCCAATCCTAGAGCGTGGTCTGAAGGTCGTCGACCTGAGCGCCGACTTTAGGCTTAGAAACGCCGAGGACTACAAGACATGGTATGAGATGGAACATCCCCATCCCGAGCTCCTCGAAATCGCCGTGTACGGGCTGCCTGAATTGCACAGGGAGAAGATAAGAATCTCCAAGCTCATAGCATGTCCCGGCTGCAACTCCACGGCTGCGCTACTGTCTCTGATTCCAGCTGTCGAAGCAGGGCTGATAAACTTAAACAATATAGCCGTAGACGTTAAGGTCGGAAGCAGCGAGGCTGGAATAAAACCCTCCCTAGGAACTCATCATCCTGAGAGGGCC
>JANWZU010000152.1 GCA_025054795.1 Candidatus Caldarchaeum sp. | reverse complement strand
GTTGAGTATCCTATGCTTATGAACACCAGTTTATTCTCTCTCCTAGCCTTCTCGAAAGCCTCCTCACCCCACGTATACCAGTCGACGGGGTTGTATGCATGCTGCAGAAGGTAGGGGCTCTGCTCGTTCACAAGCCTGTTGGGCTTACGCATGCCCTACAACTAGAAGAAGCTCTTAATGAGCCTATTGCGAAAGCATCGTTTATTACCTGACTTCTAGGCTGAAAAAGTGATGGATTTAGAGACAAGAATGGAGCTTATAATGCGGCCGCCGACTGAGGAGGTTCTGACCCCCGAAGAGCTGCGCGCTCTTCTGGAGACAGAGGCCAGGCCGATTGCGTACGACGGGTTTGAGCCAAGCGGCCTTGCCCACATTCCCTTCGCCCTCCTGAGGGCTATCAAGCTGAAGCAAATGCTCGAAGCAGGCTGCCGGTTCAAACTTCTACTCGCCGACTGGCATGCAGCTATAAACAAGAAGATGGGAGGAGACTTGGATAAAATCAGACGTGTAGGAGAGTACTTCGTAGAGGTTTGGAAGGCTTCGGGTATAGACGTAGCCCAAGTCGACATCGTCTGGGCCAGCGACCTTGCGGCCGACAGAGACTACTGGAAGCTTGTCATCGAGGTTCTGAGAAACACTACGCTAAGAAGAGTTTTGCGCTGCCTTCCTATCATGGGTAGGAAGGAGGGCGAGCTGCAGGAAGCGGCTCAGCTCCTGTACCCAGGGATGCAGGTGGCGGACATATTCACCCTTAATGCGAAGATATGCCAGCTTGGCCTCGACCAGCGGAGGGCCAACATACTGGCTAGGGAAATTGGTCCGAAGCTGGGTTTGTGGAAGCCTGTCGCTGTTCATCATCATATGCTCATGGGTTTATCGGGCCCGACGGGCCCCATGGGTATGGAGGAGGAGGAAGCGCTGGACGTGCAGATAAGCTCAAAGATGAGTAAAAGCATACCGGAATCCAGCATCTACGTCCACGACGACTACGAAACAATCAAGCAAAAGATCCACAACGCCTACTGCCCTCCAAAGCAGTCTTCAGGAAATCCTGTCCTAGAGTACTGTAGATATGTGATATTTCCGCTTAAGAACAAGATGAGTGTCGAAAGACCAAGTAAGTTCGGCGGCGACGTCGAGTACTACAACTATGAAAGCTTGGTGAAGGACTTTGTAAGCGGCAGCCTGCACCCGCTCGACCTAAAAAACGCTGTGGCAAATTCTCTGAACGAGCTTTTAACCCCGGTTAGAAAATGGTTTGAGACAGACCCAAAGGCGAAAGCACTGTATGAATTCGTCAAGTCTCAGGAAATCACAAGGTGAAAAAACTCGAAAACATTTAAACATTGTTATTCATTTTCACAGACATTGAAAGTAAAATCTTATTAGCTGATTAAAGAAGTCGTATCGGCATGGCTGTTACTGAGCATTCAAAACCTCAGCGTGAGGAGAAGAAAGGACTTCGGGTTGAGAGGCTTTACACAGACGGGCGTGATGTGTTCTCCTGTTTCAGATGGGAGCGTAGAACTTCGCAGATAAAGGATTTAGCCGGCAACGTGATCTTCGAGATGAAGGACGTCGAGGTTCCTAGTTTCTGGTCTCAAGTCGCAACAGACATTCTCGCTCAGAAATACTTCCGCAAGACAGGTGTTCCTCAGTACGATGAAAGCGGCAGCCCAATCTACGGCAGCGACGGTAAACCGTTGCTCGGCCCTGAAAGGTCTCTTAAGCAGGTTGTAAGAAGGCTTGCGGGATGCTGGAGGTTCTGGGGTGAGAAGCTAGGATATTTTGCAACCCCGGAGGATGCTCAGGCTTTCCAAGATGAAATCGAGTATATGCTTATCGCCCAGATGGCTTCTCCCAACTCACCACAGTGGTTCAACACTGGACTAAGCTGGGCCTATGGGATAACTGGGCCGTCTCAAGGCCATTACTACTACGATGAGGAGGAGGGGCGTGTGGTTCCCTCGAGCGATGCGTACACTCATCCGCAGGCCCATGCTTGCTTCATCCTTTCGATTAGAGACGATCTCGTTAATCCGGGGGGGATAATGGATACTTGGGTTAAGCAAGCCCGCATCTACAAGTACGGAAGCGGTGAAGGATGCAACTACTCCGTTCTTCGTGCTAAAGGTGAGCCTCTGTCCGGCGGCGGTGTTTCAAGCGGAGTGATGTCGTTTTTGAAGGTCGGCGATGCCGTGGCGGGTTCGATAAAATCAGGTGGGACAACACGCCGAGCCGCAAAGATGGTTGTTCTCAACATAGACCATCCCGAGGTTGAAGAGTTCATCGACTGGAAGCTGAGGGAGGAGCAGAAGGTCGCTGCGCTTGTAGCGGCCGGGTACTCGCCTGATTTCGAAGGCGAGGCATACCAGACCGTCTCGGGCCAGAACTCCAACAACTCGGTGCGGGTTGATAACGAGTTCATGAGAAGGGTTTTGGCCGACGGGGACTGGGAGCTTGTTTGGAGGACGGACGGAAGAGTTGCTCGAAGGGTTAAGGCGAGGTATCTTTGGGAAAAGATCGCTAGGGCTGCTTGGGCTTGCGCTGACCCTGGTCTCCAGTTCGACAATACGATTAACGAGTGGAACACCTGTCCAGAAACAGGCAGAATAAACGCTACAAACCCGTGCTCGGAGTTCAACTTCCTAGACAACACCGCATGCAACCTAGCATCCCTGAACCTTGTGAAGTTCTACGACGAGGAGAAGGGTGTTTTCCTGGTCGATGCCTTCAGGCATGCGGTGAGGTTATGGACGATAGTTCTTGAGATAAGTGTTGCGATGGCTCAGTATCCGAGCTACGAAATAGCTGAGATGAGCTTCAGAACTAGGAGCCTCGGCCTAGGGTACGCTAACTTAGGC
>JANWZU010000110.1 GCA_025054795.1 Candidatus Caldarchaeum sp. | reverse complement strand
CGTCGTCAGGATGGGCGACAACGAGGTCTTCAGAGGAGATGTCAACGCCCCAGCGGACAACAGCGTGAGAGCTAGGTTCTTCGACGCAGCCTTCAGAATAGACGCCGCAGGAACACCCAGCGAGCGGCTCGTGGCATCCGTCAACCTCAGGCTAAGCATGCCGGGCTACAACGTTGAAAGAACCACAGCCAACGCAGTGGCCGGCGTAGCCAACATGCCTGCAGGCAGATACAACTACGAGATAACCAGAGGCCCTTACACAATCGGCTCCGGCACAGTCGAAGTCAACACGGACGATGCGAGAATCACCATAAGGCCCACGCTTCACACAGTCAGGCTGAGAATAAACAACGATGTCAACCAAGGCATAGCTGCCGCCGTTCAGCTGAGAACGTACGACGACGTTGTGCTAGGTGTTCTGAACAGCGGTGAAAACGGCGAGGTTTCCGTAAGCGGGCTAATTCCAATCCTGTACAGAGGTGTTGTGAACTTCCGCAACGTGTTGGTCAACGAAGGGTTCGAGTTTCTGCTCAACCAGAACAACTTGGAGGTGGTTGTGAAGACGAAAGTCTACAACGTCGTGTTCAAGCTGCTGGACCATGACGGCGAGGTAGCTCTGCGAAACGCTGAGCTGCAGCTTTCTGCTGAAGTCATTTCCGAAACCCTGACCAGCAACGCTACAGGCCAAGCCCTCGTCAGAAACATCCCCGTCGGAGGATACAGGCTTGCAGTAAGATATCTGAACATCCCCGTCCACGAAGAAAACATCAGAATAGAGGCGAGTCGAGAGATATCGGTCAAGGCCCGTGGGATTATTGACGTCCAAGTCGAGGTGGTTGACGATGAATCGGTTGCCGTCGAGAGCGGGAACGTTCAGATAACTCTAGGCTCTGCAAGGTTCTCGGGAAACCTGTCAAGCGGAAAGGTAAGGTTCTCGAACATACCTGCAGGCGCCTACCGTTTAGCCGTTCAGTACAAAGGCTTCAACGTTTACGACCGTCAAGCAACGTTCTCAACAGACGAGGACTCGGTTAAAATCACCGCATCAATATACTACCTAAGGCTTACCGTTGTCAAGTCGGACGGAAGCCCGCTGGCAACAGCCTTCGTCTCAGCCGTCGCCTCGAACAGAAGGATCTCCGAAGGGTTCACGGACAACGCTGGAAGAGTCGAGCTTAAACTGCCGAGAGGAGACTTCGCCCTCAACATAGTCTACCAAGACACAGCCGTCCATACGCAAACAGTCTCAGTCTCACAGACATCTATCCTAAACATAAAATCAAAAGTCTACAGGGTTGATGTGAAGATTCTCACTCCCGAGGGCCTGCCTGTCCAAGGGGCTGAGGTTTCGCTGAGCAGAGGCGATAAGCTTGTGGAGAGAGGGTTGACGAACGACGACGGACTAGCCCGTCTCTACGTTGCGGAGGGAGACTATTCCTGGACCATGAAGATAGGCGGCTACACCTACTCATCCTCCTACTCCTCGAAGCAGGACAAACAGCTCTCCATAGTCCATGTCGAAGAAAGGCCGCAGCTCCAAGGCGTTGTTCTCGGAGCGACCGCAGCGGTATCTTTCGCCTCCGTCTTCGGGCTGATAAGATGGGGGAGGCAAAGGCCCAGCGGAAGGCAGAGAACCAGCCAGCCGAGAAGACAGATCCAAGAGCCTGAGAGAAGGCCTGTAACCCTTAAGAGAACCCGTCCCCCACGTGTTTAGAAGAGATGCGGCCTTCCAGCAGGAACATAGCCTACGGAGTGGTTTTGACGGCTGCGGCTGTACTGGTTGTGCTCTCGATGCTTCACTCGGCTTTCGGGATAACTTTCCCGCTGCTTGTCGTCAAAAGCGGCAGCATGAGGCCTGTGATAGAGGTGGGAGACATCATCATAGTGCTGCCGGTCAACCCTGCTGAGATTAGGGCTGACCCGTTGAACGGGGACGTGATAGTGTTCTACAGGCCCGGTGAGAAAGGCTTCGCCAACTCCATAATCGTGCACAGAGCTGTGGCACGGCAGGCTGGGGGAATAATCACGAAGGGAGACGCCAACTCTGTCGCCGACTACTGGGGCCCTGTTCCACCCGACCACATCTTGGGCAGGTGGACTGGGCTGAGCATACCTTCGTGGACAGGTATAGGGTTCCTGAGCCTTTTCCTCAGAGGCGAGATATTCTTCCCAGCGGGCCCCATACTCGTGCTTCTGCTTATAGTTGTCAACGTCTTCCTGATAGTGAAGGACGCTGTCAGAAGCAGGTCTAGGAGAGACGGAAGCGACGGATCAGCCTCGTCCTCCGAACCCAGCCAGCCGTGAAGAAAACTACGCAGACCAAGCCAGCTAGAACAGCTAAGGCGTAAAGGCCTGTGATAAACAGCAACGCCGCAGCCGCCGCTGAAACGGCCGCCGTGTAGAAAACAGGCCTGGCCAGCCTCTTAGCCTCCCTTAAGTAGTCCGGATGCTTTTCAACCAGATGTCTCGGGAACGGAACGACGGGTACACAAACTGTCAGACAGGCGTAAAGCCCTGCCTGCCTCTCAGCCCAGCTCACGGGCACGCCGCACAGCGGACATTTGAAGCTCAAGCCAAGAACATTTTCGACAGACAGTTATTAAACATGCGGCTGCCACAACTTTATAGCATGACAGCAACTTCATCTACCGATGCTTCTGGGTGCGCATGTGTCCATTTCGGGCGCCATCCACTTGGCTGTTGACAGAGCCGTTGAGCTCGGCTGCACAACTTTCCAGATATTCACACGCAACCCACGTGGATGGACTTACACGAAGCTCAAGCAGCAGGACGTCGACGAGTTCAACAGAAAATTCGAGAATGCAGGGTTCAAGGTTGCGATGGCCCACATGCCCTACCTGCCCAACATAGCTTCGCCTAAAAAGCTGATCTACGACAAGTCGGTAAAGTCGCTCACCGCAGAGCTGGAGAGATGCGGCCTGCTGGGAGTGGAGCTTCTCGTCGTCCATATCGGCAGCCACCTCGGAGCAGGAATAGGGAAGGGCGTAGAGCTGGTGGCCAACGCCGTCAACCAAGCGCTTGAGAAAGTCGACAACAAGGTTCTCGTGCTGCTGGAGAACATGGCTGGGCAGAAAAACTCGTGCGGCTCAAAGTTCCAAGACATAGCGCAGATACTCTCCAGAATCGAGCGGCAGAGCCGAGTTGGCGTCTGTCTCGACACCTGCCATCTTCTAGCAGCTGGATACGACATAAGGAGTAAGGAGGCTGTCGAAGCAACGTTGAAGGAGTTCGACAGAGTGGTCGGCCTCGACAGGCTTAAGGCCGTTCATCTCAACGACTCGAAAGGCGGTCTGGGAAGCGGCCTCGACAGGCATGAGCACATAGGGATGGGCAGCATAGGAGTCCAAGGCTTCAAGGCGTTCATCAACCATCCAGCCATACGGGACAAACCCATGGTAATCGAAACACCCGAAGACGAGAAAGGAAACTACATGACCGACCTGAAGAAACTAAGAACGCTGTACGCCGCTTAAACCAGCACGTCTGAAGGAACGGAATGCCGGGAAAAACGGAAGTTTACGCTTGCCGCTAAACTAAAGGTGCTATTTATTCGATACGCAACACGGTTGCAAATCAGTATATATAACCATTTGCAACGTCGTTGCAAATAGTTGGTTAACAGGTTATATAGGTTGGTGTAGCTGTTTGGCCGTGGGCGTCTGGCGTTCTCTGGCTGTCAAGGCTTTGACGCTGGCTGTGGTGTTGGTGAGTGTTCTGCTTATGGTTGTCGTTGTTCTGGGCGCTACGGGTGTTTCTGACAGGATGCTGTCGGCTTACGTCGGCGAGGAGCTGAGGACGGTTAGGCAGAGCCTGTCGCAGCGCATCAGAGACCCTGTGGAGCTGGAGAACGCCTTGGAGCAGTACAGGAAGGAGCTGGAGGAGTCGTACGGGCTGAACAGGCCTTGGTACGAGCGTATCCCAGCCATGGTGGCCAGAGTCTTGACGCTGGACCTCGGCTACTC
Source organism: Candidatus Caldarchaeum sp. (assembly GCA_025054795.1). Classification (GTDB taxonomy): domain Archaea; phylum Thermoproteota; class Nitrososphaeria_A; order Caldarchaeales; family Caldarchaeaceae; genus Caldarchaeum. Next base: position 937 of record JANWZU010000110.1, on the reverse strand, counting down.
GAGGACCATCACCTCCTTCGCCGGAAGCAGGAAGGTAGCCGACATAATCGTGGAGAGAGTGCCCTACAGCGTGCTTCTCGTCACCACAGCCGTGGCCATAAGCGCAGTCATAGGGATAAACCTAGGAATGAGGGCGGCCTACAGACGCGGCAGCCTGTTCGACAGGTCTCTCGCCTACCTCGCAGCCGCCTCCTACGCACTTCCGTCGTGGTGGACAGGGCTCATGATGATACTCGTCTTCTACTACTACCTGAGAATATTCCCGGCGGGAGGGCTTTCCAGCGCCCCGCCGCCTACTGAGCCGTTGGCCAGGGCCCTCGACCTCCTCTGGCACGCTTTCCTACCCGTAGCCACGCTCATTATCGTCGTAGTCGGCGGATGGGCCTACGTGTCGAGGACGATAGTACTCAACATAGCTCAGGAGGATTTCGTGCAGGTGGCGAAGGCGAAGGGCCTGCCTGAAAGCCTGATACGCCGCCGATACGTCATGAGGCCCGCAGCACCGCCGATAGCCACCAACATCGTCTTCGCCATCGCCGGGTCTATCGGAGGCGCCATACTCACGGAAACCGTTTTCAACTGGCCCGGCATGGGCAGGCTGTACTACGACGCCGTCTCAGCATTCGACGAAGGCCTCGTCGTTGCTCTGACGTTCATGTACACGCTCATCTACATCGGAGCAAGGTTCGTCGTCGAGGTTCTGATAGTGGCGCTCGACCCTAGGGTTAGGATTTAACCAAACAATTATAAGTAGGATGTTTGCGTATCCTTCTAAATGAAGGTAATAACCTTAGCAGCTGTAGCTGCAGTGGCTCTTTTTGCAGGGTTAGCCGCAGGAGCTGCGTACTACTCCTTTGTTTTAGGCGAGACGGAGGCTAGGCATCAGAGCCTTGTGAAAGAGCTGAGGGATGAAAACGCACGTCTTCAAAACCTTTTG
>JANWZU010000109.1 GCA_025054795.1 Candidatus Caldarchaeum sp. | reverse complement strand
GTCTGCGGATATCGTGTTTCTTCTGACGTCCATCTTCTCTATGACGTGTTTTGTCAAAACACTTCCTTCAACGGCTTGAATCACCCTCGTTCGGACCTCGCCGCTTTCGGCGTTGTGCTTGATGATGAAGTCCTCGGGAGTGAGGGGTCTAATCAGCTTTACGCTTTTCATGAACATCTCGGGATACCTGTAGTCGGAGAGTTGTTTTATCATCTTTCCCTTCGCAGCGACAAGTTCGCCGTTTGCGAAAACGGCCTCAACCTTGAACCTTGTCAGTTCTGAGACGACGAGGATGTCGGCTATCCGAGAGGGCGACAGGCTTCCCAGCTCATGGGAGAGACGGTATCTTTCAGCTGGGTTCAGCGTGCACATCTGTACAGCCGTCAAAGGGTCGACGCCCTCCTCAACCGCCCTTCTAAGACAGTGGTCCATGTGTCCGTCCCTCAGTATGGACGCCGGCTCCTTGTCGTCGGTGCAGAGACATATGAGGCGGGGGTCTATGCGAGTCTCGGTGTACGCACGAACAGTGTCCTTGATGTCGAGCCACGCGCTGCCCTCCCGCAGATAGACATACATCCCGTTCCTTAGGCGTTCGAGGGTCTGGGCCTTGGAGACGCTTTCGTGGGTTGAAAGCACGCCGGCAGCAACGTAGGCGGCCAGCTCCCTGCCCATCAAGCCGGAGTCGTGGCCCTCAACAACCTTCCCCGCCTTCAGGGCTTCGGAAATCTCAGCATGGACCTTGTCGTCGCAGGCCAGCACCCCCGGATAGTTCATCATCTCGCCGAGCGCTATTATCTCATCGTACCTCATAGCCTCAGCAACCTCCTCAGGACCGATAACCGCCCCCGTCGTCTCGAAGCCGGGAGCAGCTGGAACACACGACGGAAATGTTATGAAGACTTTGAGGGGCAGGTTTCTAGACTCCTCAATCATCAGCTTCACTCCCTCAAGGCCGAAGACGTTTCCTATTTCATGCGGGTCGGTGAACACGGTTGTTGTGCCGTGGGGCAGAACAATCCTTGCGAACTCCGTGACACCGACCATGGCGCTCTCGATGTGGACGTGGGGGTCTATCAAACCGGGAACAACATACATGCCTTCGGCGTTGTACACAAAAGTGGTAGAACCTATGCACGGCGAGGCATCGCCCACTAGTGCTATTCTGTCGAACCTGACAGCAACGTCGACGTTTTCCACCAGTTCACGGGTGTGGACGTTGACGACGTTCCCACCCCTTAAAACCAAGTCAGCCTTCTCAAACCCCAAAGCTGTTCTGACGAGGTTTTTTGAAACCTCGTAAAGCCTCGTACCAAACATGACCTTCTTGACATTAAACCCTGCAACGTTGATATAACCTTTGACCCTAAACAAATAAATAACCACAACCACCTAATTCTACTGCATGAAAATCAGATGGGGTCTGTATCTACAGGACATGCATGTGAGAGACATGGTTAAGTACGCACAGCTCGGCGAGCAGAACGGCTTCGAATCGGCTTGGGTCGCTGAGTCAAGGCTTGCCCGTGATGCACTAACCCCTATGACGGCCATCGCAACCGTCACCACAAGGCTGAAAGTGGGTGCGGGCGTGATAAACACCTGGACTAGGAACGCGGCCTTGATTGCCCAGACTTTTGCGACTATGGATGAGCTTTCAGACGGAAGGGTGATGCTGGGGTTGGGTGCTTGGTGGGACCCTCTCGCATGGAAGGTTGGAATAGAGAGGAAGGAGCCTCTCACCTGCATGCGGGAGTACGTTGAAACAATCCGACGGCTTTTCATGATGGAGGAGGTGACGTACGAGGGCCGTTTCGTCAAGCTAAGAGGCGTTAGGCTCGACGTCCTCCACGGAGCCGGCGAAAAACCACGGAACATACCGATTTACGTGGGAGCGACGGGTTGGAAGATGATGGAGCTTGCAGGCGAGATAGCCGACGGAGTCCTGCTCAACTACCTCGTCTCACCGAAGTACAACGACACAGCGCTGGAACACATAAGGAAAGGAGCGGTGAAAACAGGTAGAAAAATCGAGGACATCGACAGGCCTCAGCTGGTCGCCTGCTCGATGGAGGAGGATGCCGACAAAGCCGTCAAGCTTGCCAAGAAGCACGTCACCATGACGCTGGGCCAGCAGCCGCACATAATGAAAGCCAGCGGAGTGAGCGAAGACTTGATTCAGGAGGTTCAGAAAGTCATGGGTGGATGGCCGGCGAAGCCCGGCGGAATAGAGAAAGCTGCTGAGATAGTTCCTGACGATGTTGTGAGGATGATAACTGCGTCTGGAACCGTTTCCGACGTCTTTGCTAAAGTCAAGGAGTACATGGCTCACGGATGCACCTCGCCTTTACTCTTGCCTTTAAGCGGAAACGTCGAATACGTCATCAAAAGCATCGCACGGGTGTAGTACATGGCTCCCGAGAAGACGCTGATCAGAGGCGGCGTAGTGGTTTCCATGGACTTCGCCCGCAGAGTGATTCACAACGGAGCTGTCGGTTTCGAGGGCGACAGAATTGTCTACGTAGGCAGCTCTGGAGAAGTGAGGGCCAGCGAGTACGACAAAGTGGTCGAAGCAAGAGACAGCTTCATCATGCCAGGCCTTGTATGCGCCCACACCCATCTCTACGGCATAGCTCTGAGAGGCGCCGTCCTCAACATCAGGCCCACATCAGACTTTCTAGAGAACCTTCAGCGAATATGGTGGCCGCTTGATGAAAATATGGACAACGAAGACGCCTACGCCACGGCTCTGGCTGCTTCTATGGAGATGCTTCTGAACGGGACGACAACCTTCGCAGACACCTACTCTGCACCTCCAAATCCGGAGGGATCGCTCGAAGCAATAGCGAAGGCTGTGAACGAGGTCGGCTTACGTGGCGTGATATCTTTCGAGGCCACGGAGAGGCGGAGCGTTGAGGAGGGTGAGAGAGGCCTAAAGGAGAACATAAGGTTTCTCGAGAAAGGTGGGGAAAGTCTGGCGAAGGGAATGATCAGCCTCCACGCATCCTTCACGGTCAGCGACGAACTGATAGCCAAGGGGGTCGAGGCTTCCAAAAAATACAAGGCCCCGCTCACGATACATGTATCGGAAGGCCCCAACGACGTCTACCACAACATAGAAAGATACGGCAAGAGAACCGTTGAAAGGCTCTACGACAAAGGTCTTCTTGGTCCAAGAGCCGTGCTCGCCCACTGTGTTCACCTAAACCGACGTGAAATAGAGCTTCTGGCAGCTACGGGCACGAACGTCGCCCACAACCCCATGAGCAACATGCTCAACGCCGTGGGCGTGATGAAGCTGCCTGAAATGCTCGAGCTAGGTGTTAACGTTGGGCTGGGGAACGACGGATACGTCTTCGACGGCTTCGAGAACATGAGGGCCGCATTCCTCGTCCACAGAGTTGACAGAAGAAACCCCTCTGTGCTGTCGGCTCAGCAGGTGGTTGAAACAGCAACGGTCAACGCCGCAAAGGCCTACGGACTTGATGGTTTAGGTTCGCTTGAGGTAGGTAAGAAAGCCGACGTGATAGTTGTGAGGCCCGAGGTTTGCGCAGCCCCGCTCTCGGGGAACGTATATGGCTACTTGGTCAACGGCGTCAGAGGCGGAGATGTGGTTCATGCCTTCGTTGACGGGAAGCATGTTGTCAACAACCGCCGTCTGACCCTTGTCGACAAGGAGAAGGCAGAGCAGCGTGTGTTGAAAACCGTTGAGAGGCTTTGGCAGAAGCTTGGGGATAAGCCATCCGAAGCCGTTGAGCCGCTGAGGCTGGTTTCATGACCGAGCTGGGATACCTTGGCCTACCAAAGCTGGATGTAGCAGTTGCCCGGAGTGTGGACGATGCCGTGAGGATGATTGAGAGAGAGGGATACATTGTAATGGCTGGAGGAACCTACGTTCTCTCCTCAATCACCATGGGCGTGAACAAGGCGAGGAAGCTGCTGGACATCTCAAACCTCGACGAGCTTCGTTTCATCCGTGAGAGCCAAGACAGAGTCGAAGCAGGAGCCTTGACGACACACAACCAGCTAGTCGAAAAACTGGGCGACAGGATACCTACGCTAAAATCCTTCTGGCGATGCTACTCCTCGCCCGTGGTGTCCAACCGTGCCACTTTGGGAGGAAGCATAATGCTGAAAAACTGCTCAGAGGACATAATACCCATAATGCTGGCTCTTGACGCCGAACTCGTTTTCCAGACAAGCCGTGGTGAGCAGCGTTCGAAGCTGCATGAATTCCTCCAACAGCGGTCAACCCAGCCGATACTCCTCAAGTCGGTTGTCTTCGCCAAGAAGCCCAACTGTTTTTTCGAAAAGCTGTGGCTTGGGGTTTCACGCATCCCGATAATGTCTGTGGCGCTGTCTTTTGTTCAACAAGACGGACGGTTGGAAGAGGTTAGGGTCGCTGTCTCTCACCACAGCCTCAGCCTACCCAACAGAGTATACCCAGTCGAGCGTTTCCTTCAAGGAAGAACCCTTGACAGACAAACAGCAGTCAAGGCTTCGCAGCTCATGGCGCAGAGCATCAACCCATCGGACGACGTCGTTGCTCCTGCTTGGTACAGACGTGAGGCTGCCGGGGTTCTGCTAGGAAGGCTGCTAACGGGGGCTGGAGGCTGATGGAGATAACAACTATTGTTAACGGAGTTTCATACAGAGTGGATGTAAAGAGCAACGATAGGCTGACCGACTTGCTGAGGAAGAGGCTTGGGCTGATGAGCGTGAAGGAGGGATGCGGCGTAGGCGACTGCGGGCTCTGCGTGGTTCTGCTCGACGGTAAGCCTGTCAACGCCTGTCTGGTTCTGGCTTACCAAGCGGCTGGTCGTGAAATAACCACGGTGGAAGCCTTAGGCAGCCATGAAAACCTTCACCCGCTTCAGCGTGCCTTCGTGGACGTAGGCGCCGTCCAGTGCGGGTTCTGCATTCCATCAGCACTGCTGGTGCTCAAGCATCTGCTAGACTCAAAACCTTCGGCTTCAAGGGAAGAGGTAAGACATGCTCTGAGAAGCGTTCTATGCCGCTGCGGAAGCTACCTGCGTTTCGAGGAAGCGTTTGAGAGGGCGAGGCAGAGATGAGCGAGGAGATAATACAGAGGTTCAGAGAGATTCTGCAAGCCCGTGAGTTCCTCGTCGTCGGTAAGAAGGTCGCTAGAGTAGACGCCCTCGACGCAGTACTCGGAAAGCCCATGTACACAGCCGACCTCGTGGCTGAAAAGCCTCTCTACGTCAAGGCGGTGAGGTCCAAGCTCCCCAGCGCGTTGATTAAAGGCATAGACCTGAGCAAAGTCGAAGCAAGACCTTCTGTCAAGAAAATAATAACGCACAAGGATATTCCCGGGGAGAATGATGCCGGAAGCCTGATACCTGACAGGCCGCTGCTGGCTGTGGACAGGGTAAGGCATGTGGGGGAGGCGATAGCCTTGGTTGTCGGCGAGACAGTTGAAGACGCTGAGGAGGCAGCTGACTTGGTTGAAGTGTTCTACGACCCCTTGCCCGTTGTCGCCAGTCCCGCTGAAGCCATGAAACCCGACGCTCCACGTGTCCAAGACAGAGACAACATAGTGACCCACTTCAAGATTAGAAAGGGCGACGTTGAGAAAGGCTTCAAACAGTCGGACGTCATCGTACAGAGGACGTACAAGACTCAGTTCATCACCGGATTACCGCTGGAAACCGAAATCGCCTACGCCTTCAGAGACGGCGACGGCCGAATCACCTGTATTTCGTCGATGCAGAACCTCCACGACGTCTACAACAAGGTTAGGGGTATACTCGGAGTTCCAGCCGATAAGCTGCGGGTTGTTCAGGCGGCTACGGGTGGAGGTTTCGGGCCCAAGTCCGACGAAACCCCCATCGACGTCGCAGCTTACGCCTGCCTAGCCACCTACTACACGGGCAGGCCGTCTCTAGCCGCTTTCACAAGAGCTGAGGCGATGACCGTCCAGTGTAAGAGACATCCTTTCGAAATCACCCACATAGTCGGCGCCTCTAGAAACGGCAAGCTCCTAGCATGGAAGTCAACCCTGATAGAGGACACGGGCGCCTACATCTCTAAAGGCCATCTAGTAATAGGCAGGGCAACCTTCCACTGCACAGGGCCCTACGAGGTGCCGAACGTCTGGGCTGACGGCTACTGCGTTCTCACAAACAACACCATGGCCGGGTCGACAAGAGGCTTCGGAGCACCTCAAGCTCATTTCGCTGCAGAAATGTTGATGAACGAGCTGGCTGAGGAGCTGGGTTTGTCGCCGCTTGAAATACGTGAAGCCAACATGCTCAGGCCGGGCAGTCTGACTGCGACGAGCCAGAGGGTCGAGGAGGATGGTCTTGTGAAATGCTACCGGAAGGCTGTGGAAGTCTCCGGCTGGGAGGCTAGGATGAGGGAGTTTGAGCGTTTCAACAAAATATCAAGAACGGTCAAGAAAGGCATAGGGATTGCGCTGCTCT
>JANWZU010000108.1 GCA_025054795.1 Candidatus Caldarchaeum sp. | reverse complement strand
CCTACCCCCACTGCATCGTGAGGAAAATCGAGACACGCAGGGCTGAAGCTTTGAAAGGAGTTGCAGCCGTGCTCACACCCTTCAACGTACCTCATCACAGGTTCGGCAGAACATTCTCCCCCGTTCCGTGGAAAGTGATAAGAGACAGGCGGGTTATCGATGCGAGGCAGAGGTTTGCAGGAGACATAGTCGCAGCCGTCGCCGCCGACTCGCTGGAGACAGCGCTTGACGCAGTAGATTTGATTGAGGTTGACTACGAGACACTCGAGTACGTGGACTCGGCTGAGAAGGCGTTGCAGAGAGACGCCCCACTCGTGCATGATGAGGTGGAGGTTGGAAACAGCGTGAAGAAGATGAATTCGAACGTCGGCTACAGCGACGTTATGGAGGTCGGCCGGAGGAACGAAGCATACAGCAGAGCCTCGAAGATTTATGAAGACAGCTTCAAGACACAGGTAATGTACAACGCAGCCATAGAGCCTAGGGCCATAATCTGCTCACCCAGACCCGGCGGCGGCCTTGATGTTTTCTGCACAACCCAGTCGATTCACGGAACCCGGTTCTGGCTCTCACACGCACTCAACATCTCCATGAACCGTGTTGTGGTTCATGCTCTTCCGCTTGGAGGTGGGTTCGGAGCTAAGTACAACATGGCTCTACATGAACCTGTAATAGCCTACCTAGCGCTTTTAACTAGGAAAACTGTGAAATACGTCGCCTCACGTCAAGCCGATTTCTACACAACAGCCAGACGAGCCGCTTCGCTAGACGTCAAAATAGGCGTCGGCAGCGACTCAAAGATAGAGGTCATGGAGCTCAAGGCTGTTCTTCAAAGCGGAGCCTACGCCGACCACATGATAGAGGCTGTCACATGCGTGGGCGGGTGGTTCCTTTCAAGCTACGCAGCCACCTATAGATACTACGAAGGCAAAGGCGTCTACACAAACCTACCTGTCTGCGGAGCCATGCGTGGGTTCGGAAACCCCCAGCAAAACTTCGCCCTCGAGTCCCTGATAGACGAGATAGCCGACGACCTCCGACTTGACCCTCTCGAGTTCCGTCTGAAAAACCTGCCCCGTGAAGGAGATGTCTACTATGGTCAGGGGCCTACGGTGACGACCGTCATCAGGTCGATGAATCTTCCTCAAGCCGTTGGTAAGGCTGCTGCGAAAATCGGTTGGACAGCTGAAAGAAAGGTGGAGGGCCGTTCGGTAAGGGCTGTAGGCGTTGCCGTAGGCCATCACACCTCTGGAACGGGAGGTCAGATGTCGGAGACTCAGGACAGGCAGGAGGGAGCCGGAGTGGTTCTTAAGCTCAACGAAGACGGAACGATAACCGTCACGACTGCGATGGTTGAGATGGGCCCCGGAGAACATGAGACGCTCTCAACAATCTGCGCTGAAGCACTTAGCCTAGACATCGACTCCGTGTACGTGGAGGCTGGGACGACCCAGACAACGCCGTTCGACATGGGTACTCACGCCAGCCGTGGAACATATGTGGGGGGCTTGGGTGTTATGGATGCGGCGGAGAAGCTCAAACGGTTGATCATGGTGCAGGCGGCTGAAATGCTCGAATGCTCGCCGGAGGATTTGGAGCTGAAGAAAGGCCGTGTCCAGCACAAGGAGGCTCCTGATAGGTATGTCTCGTTCTCGGACGTTGCGATGCGGTTCAAGACACGGAAAGGCTTTCTGCCCATAGTTGTTAGCGGGCTGAGGCCCAACGCAGCGCCCCCGAGCTGGGCCGCTATCTTTGCAGAGGTCTCGGTCGACTTGGAGACGGGGTTTGTGAAGGTTGAGAGGATCGTAGGAGCCTACGACATCGGGACAGTCGTGAACCCCGCAGAGGCAGAGGGTCAGGCTCACGGCGGAATCGCCACAGGAGTCGGATACGCTCTGCTGGAAGAAGTCGTAGTCAGGGACGGTAGATATCTGAACCCAAGCTTCATGGACTACTGCCTACCCTCGGCGACCGACTTGAACGATGTTAAGGTCTTCTTCGCAGAGTCATACGACCCGTACGGCCCGTATGGCGCCAAGAGCATCGGCGAGCTTGCGACAAACCCGGTTGCCTCAGCCGTAGCCAACGCCGTATCCCGAGCTATCGGCCGACGTGTCAGAACACTGCCCATAAAGCCTGAGACGGTAGTCGAGTTGTTGAACAGCCGCCAACTGTAAAACTAATTAAGTGATATTCTTGTTTTCGACTGTGGTGATGGATGGCTAGGGCTGTTCTGATAAAGGGCGACGGCACAGGGCCCGAGCTTGCTGAGGCGCTGAAAACTGTTTTCCAAGCCATTTCACCTCCGGTTGAGCTCGTCGAATGCGAAGCCGGTTCAGAATGGTGGGCCTTACACGGCGGCAACAGCATGATACCGCAGGAGACATGGGACGCCATCAAGTCGAGCGATGCATGCTTTAAATCACCGACAACCACGCCGCCCGACCCGAAAGCACCACGGAGCGTAGCTGTCTCGATAAGGCAGGAGATGGACCTCTACGCCAACGTCAGACCCATCAAAACGTTCAAGGGCGCGGAAAGCCCGCTGTCCCAGATATTCGGACCCTTCGACTTTGTATGCGTGAGGGAGGCGACGGAGGGCCTTTACGCAGGCATCGAGTACAAGCTGACCGACGATGTTTCGATGGCTGTCAGGAAGATTACGAGGAAATCCAGCGAGAGAGTCGCTAGGTGGGCTTTCAGGCTTGCTCAGGAGAAGAAGTGGAGCAAAGTTATCGCAGTCACCAAGCGAAACATACTGAAGGTGACTGACGGGGTGTTCTGGGAAGCTGTTGAGGCCGTTGCGAAAGAGTTCCCGGGAATAGAGTATGAGGAGTACTACATAGACAACATGGCTCAGCAGCTTGTCAAAAACCCTAACAGGTTCAACCAGAACGTAATCCTGAGCACCAACCTGTTTATGGATGTGTTGTCTGAGCTTGCGGCCGGGCTCGTCGGCAACATAGGGATGGTTTATGCAGCGAACATAGGGGACAGATACGCCATGTTCGAGCCTGCGCACGGCAGCGCACCCAAGTACAAGGGGTTGAACCGTGTGAACCCCACGGCCACCATTTTATCCGGCGCATGGATGCTGAAGTACCTCGGTTTCCACAAGCACGGAGAGGCTGTCGAGCGGGCGACTGAGGAGGTTATAGCTGAGAGGAAACACGTCACCGTCGATATGGGCGGGACAGCTAAGACCTCTGAGATGGCTGCGGCCATAGCCCGTAAAGCGGCTGAGCTTCTCTAGTAGGCTTACTCGACACCCAGCATCATCCTACCCGGTTTAGCGCGGTAGGCTGGATGACCCACAGCCACTACTATGACGTTCTCTTTCCCGTCTGCGTGAGGCGAGAAGAACTCCCTGACGTCGTCGTCGTAGAAAGTTAAACCCGTAGCTCCTAAACCGACCGAGTAGGAGGCTAGGTAGGCCAGTCCAGCCCTTATCCCGCCTTCGAGCTGCACAACCCTGTACCCTCTGTTTCCCATTTTCTCGAGAACCTCATGCAAAGGGGCCATGAAGAAAAGCACAGCCGATGCGTCGCCGGCGAGCTCCTGCTCCAAGCAAAGGTATGCGCTGACCCTCCTGAACTCCCCCTGCTTAAGCAAGGCCAGGCCTGCGCCGTCGAAGAAGTAGGCTCCCGGCTTCAGACCCTCCACATAGTTGGCTATCAAGTAGATGCTTACGTATGGGCCGTTAAAGTCTGTGGCGAAGCGGGCTGAGGCTGTTTTGAGGATTGTTGAAAGCTGGGTGATGTTTATGGGCTGCAGGCTGAACCTCCTCGTCGAGCCTCGTCTCAGTATGGTTTCCCACAGAGGCGGCCGCTGCTCCTCAAAGCCGCTTAAGGGAACCATATTCACTTGTTCAGCGGGTTTCTCCTCATGTTTCGCTGCTCTGGTTTTCCAGAGCTCAAGCTCTTCAACAGACTCGATGGATGAAGATCGGTGCATTTCTTCGACAAGCTTGTAAACGTGTTCACGTGCGGAGAGAGGCCGTACCTTCGG
>JANWZU010000053.1 GCA_025054795.1 Candidatus Caldarchaeum sp. | reverse complement strand
ACCACGAAGTTGTCCAGCCAGAAGGTTCCGGAACATGTTTTGACACATGTGAAATGTAAGTCAACAACAAACCATTGATAATTCTCCGGAACTACGGCAACGTACGAAATTTTATTCCAGAAGGGTCTCGGCTCGGTTGTTTTAAGAACCTGATGAGTCATATGCCTTTCTACTCCAGTGCTTTCTTTGACGAAGAATCTGAACACAACCGAAAATTCGATGTTTTCAACCACAGTGCTTGTCTTGTAGTGGAATGTGAAGACGATGGTGTCCCCGGGCCTTGGGTAGAAGGCTGCGTATGCTGGGTTTATGCTCTCGACTTTCCACGAGATTAGGGTTAGGGTTGTCGGCTCTCCCGGCTGACTGCGTTTGATGACTATTTTCTGGCTGCCCGCTCCGGAGACGTAGTCTTCGAAGTCGATTGAGGGCTGCGCCTCCGCTCCTAAGGAGCCTTGTGGATATGGCCTCCAGTTCCACGTCGGGTAGAAGATGTCGGCGAACTCTGCGGGACGAACTATTGCGTTGACAGCGGCTGTTTCAAGCTCCCCAAGCCCGCCGAAGTAGTTGCTTATTGGTAGTCCATGGGGCGTGGCCGTCTCGACCACGGTGTTCGACGGAGAGCTGAGTAGGCTGCCTCGGAAAGCCTTAACCCTGTAGTAGTAGGTTTTCTCCTTCTGCACAGCTCTGTCGGTGTATGATGCTGCGTTGGCTGGTGTTCTGCCGACTGATGTGAATGATTTGCCGTCTTCGCTTCTCTCCAGTATGAACCCTTCTTCGTCGATTGAGTTGTCCTGCCATGACAGGGTGATGTAGCCGTAGTCTGCTGCAACGGCCCTTAGGCTGGAGGGGGGTAGAAGTGGCGGCGGCGGTGCGGTGATTTGTGTGGTTGCCGTTGTCGTGAGTGTGCGGGGCTGCGTGATTGTCCGTGTCTCAGTTGTTTTAACCGTGTCCGTCCTCAAAATCGTTGTTGTCTCGGTAGTCGTTAAATACGCTGTCGATGTCGTCGTGAAGCTCGGCGCCGTGAACCGGCCCAACGCAAAACCAGCAAAAAGCATCAGAAGAATCAAAATAACAGCAACCACTGTTTTCACGGGAAAAGCCTCTTGCAGAGCCTTTAAGAAAGTTGCGATGTTCTACCCCACAGAACAGCTCTCAAACATTCATCGAAGCCCACATCAGACGATTTCACCTAAATAACTATCCCGCTGCATGGGGTTTTTGGAACCTCTATGAGCGATGTGTTTCGTGGTTTGCTTGTTTAATATCTATATTACTCATGTATTATTTTTAACACATGTCAACCGTTTCCTTTCGAGTCCCCCGGGATTTGAAGAGGCGTATGGAAAAGCTGAGAGAGGCGAACTGGAGCGAGCTTTTGAGGAACTATGTTGTCCGTCTGCTGGAGGTTGAGGAGAGGAGGAAGAAGGATTTTGAGAAGATTAGGCTGGCTTCAACGGAGATTGATGCCTTGCGTGAGCTGAGTCAGCAGGGTTGGAAAGGTTCAGAGGTGGTTATTGAGTGGCGGAAGCTGAGGAGGTAGTGGTCGAAATAGGCTTCCTAGGGCAGGTTTGGCCTCTTGTCCTTAGGGTAGATGGTTGTATGGTTTAAGGTGTGGTTTTGTGGATGGTTCGACGGAGTTGGGTTCTGTGTTGAAGGCTGTTTTGTTTGATTTCGACAACACGTTGGTTGACTCGGCTCGTGTTCTTCCTCTGGCTCAGCGTAGGGTGGCCGCTGAGGTTGCTGGTTTCCTCGGCGTGGATTTCGACGGTGCGTTGGAGGCTGTTAGACGTGTTGAAGCGGTTTTGGAGAAGCAGGGTGTTTACGACAGAGACCGGATGTGGATGCATGTGCTTCGGGAGCTTGGGTTCAACGGCGTTGTCGAGGAAAGGTTGCTCCGGAGTTGGACGCTGGCTTACTGGGAAGAGTATGCGAAGGGCGAAGTCTTCCCCGAGGCTCCGCAGGTTCTCAGGGCCCTTGGCAACCGCTACAGCCTAGGGCTGGTGACGAACACCGACGGGCTCGACGGCATGAAGAGGTTTAGGCTTGAGAGGAAGGGGCTTAAAGGTTTCTTCAAGGTTGTCGTCGTTGCTGGCGAGGATGTTCCGGAGGTAAAGCCGAGCCCACGGCCCTTCCTTCACGCAGCGGAGCTGATGGGAGCTAGGCCTGCGGAATGTGTTATGGTCGGCGACGACCCTGTCAACGACGTTTCGGGAGCGAAGGCCGCTGGGATGCGGGCTGTTCTGCTCGACAGGTCTGGTGGGAAGCCTGTGGTTTTGAAGCCCGACCACGTGGTCTCGACGCTGTCCAGCCTCCTGACGCTTTTTCCGTGAGGTGGTTGTCAAAGTTTTTAACCATCCTGCACGCAGGTGATCGCTAGGTGGTCTGAGCTAGGAAAGTGGGTTGTCTGCGGCGCATGGCCCTACATCAACACCGTGCCCCATCTAGGGACGCTCATAGGGTCTGAGCTCTCAGCCGACGTCTTCGCACGTTATCTGAGGGCGGTGGGTGAGGAGGTGGTGTTTGTCAGCGGGTCGGACGAGCACGGCACACCTATCGAGGTCGAGGCGGCCAGAAGAGGCGTTGACCCACGGGAGATAACCGACAGAAACCACGAGCTCGTCGTCGAGCTTTTCAAAAAGTTCAGCTTATCCTTCGACAACTACACACGAACACACAACCCCGTCCACATCGGCTTCACCCAAAACCTCTTCATGAAAATCTACGACAACGGCTACATCTACGAGGAGGAGATAAGCCAGCTTTACTGCAGGAACTGCGGAAGGTTTCTCCCCGACAGGTTCGTCGCAGGCGTGTGCCCTTCGTGCGGTTATCAGAGGGCCCGTGGAGACCAGTGCGAGGCCTGCGGAAAAGTGCTAGACCCGCTGGACTTGGTTGAGCCGAGGTGCAGCATCTGCGGCGAAAAGCCTGTTGTCGAGACAAGCCTCCACTGGTTCTTCGACCTTCCCAAGTTCTCGGAGAGGATTGGGAGATGGCTGGTTTCCAACACGGCTTTGTCTGAGAAGGTGAGGAACTTCAGCCTGAGCTGGGTTCGGGAGGGGCTGAAGCCCCGGGCTGTGACGAGGGACAACCTCTGGGGGATTCCGGCG
>JANWZU010000048.1 GCA_025054795.1 Candidatus Caldarchaeum sp. | reverse complement strand
TCCTACACCGCTGAGGAGCTGGTTTTCAGCAAGCCCGTTCTCATCGACCTGTCGAAAAAAGAGGGAGAGTTGATCACGAGGCAGGAACTCGAGCCCTACGTCGAAACACTCTCTTCTGCGGACATTCTGCTTCTACGGACTGGTTTTCAGGTTTACAGAGAATCTAGGCCGGAGGTTTTCATGAAGCGAGGGCCATGCCTTTCAGCTGGTGCAGCCGAGTTTTTGAGAGGGTTTCGGGGGCTGAAGGCCCTTGGGGTTGACATGATTTCAATATCGTCGCCTGTTAACCGTGAGCAGGGCCGTGAAGCTCATCGGATACTGTTGACTGAGCGGAGCTTCCTGATAGTGGAGGACATGGACCTTCAGGGAAAACCTTCGGAATACAGGAGGTTGATTCTGTCTCCGCTGATGGTTGAGGAGCTTGACAGCGCTCCCTGCACAGTTTTCGCAGAGGTTTGAGAATTATAGGGAGCCGGTGAGGAAGGCTATCAACGCTATGAACATCCAAAGAAGCGTCAGGTTTTTCTGGCGTCGCCCCTGTTCTGCTGTTGGTTTTAAAACCAGCTTGATGCTGGAGTAGACGAACCCCGCGTCTGCCACGGCCACCACAACCATGTATGCAAAGTTGACCAACCCAAGGAGGTATGGAAGAGGGCTGAGGGCCACTGCCGCCATGTACAGGCCTGACCCTAGATAAGCTGCTTTGTCCAGCCCGTAAACCCTCGCCACCGTCCGCACATCTCTCTTTGCGTCTCCAGCCACGTCAGACATCCCCTTAACAACCTCACGCCCAGTGTTAGCCAAGAAAGCAAGCATGGCAAACCAAGCAACCCTCCCAAACGTCTGGCCCACGATTAACGAGCCGTACAGGAAAGGCGCCACGACTGTAAAGCTCACAGCCATGTTCCCAACGAGCCCTGTTTTTTTCAGCCGCCAGTTGTAGGCCGTCGCCACGATGTACGAAGCAGTCGCCAAAAGGAGACATGGAAAATTCGTCAGGGCTGCTGCAGTCAACCCGACGCCCGCCGTGATGAACGAAAATACTAGAGCGGAGCTCGGGGACACCGCTCCCGAGGGTATGGGTCTTGAAGGGTTGTTGACTGCGTCAACCTCTCTGTCGAAGTAGTCGTTGAGAATCATCGAAGAGCCGGTGAGTCCGTAGGCGGTGGCTAACGCTAGGAGAAGCTTGTCGGCGGACAGAGAGGAGATGTTTGATGCGACGGCTCCGACGACTACGGCGAAGAACATCATCAAGCTGTTGGGCGGCCTTGTCAACCTAACGTAGGCTGCTGCCGTCAACTTCATTCATCCTATTTGTTCCGCAGGTCTGCGAGGGAGGCGTTGTAGTAAACAACCTCGTTCCTCCTGTCCAGCACAGCCACGACCGCCTCCTTGTTCATAGCCCTGCACGACCTCAGAAGCTGCAGAAGCTCCTCAACAGCTATGCTCTCCCCCTCGTACAAAGGTATTATCAAGTACTTAGCGGGCTTTTCAAGATACTCGCCTCTCTCGAAAACTCTGAACCTCAGCTTCGGCCCGAAACCTTCCTTAACCACGTAGCGTCGCTTGCGAAGGTCCATGTATATGACGTAGTCGCGCCAGACGTTCGGGTCTTTCTGTATGAAAAGGGTCAGCAGGTCGTTGAACTCCAGCTTCTCGCCGCTTCTGTAAACCAGCGCCCGCCCGTTCTTGACTAGGTAAAGAGTTTCGACGGGGCTGAAACCCCATAAGCCATCCTGCCTTAAATCACCGTACCCTCTAGCTTTTAGCCAAGACAGGTCGCCTTCGGTAAAAACAACAGAGCCGTCTTCCAAAAACCGCAAACTATGCACTACGGCGACCGAGACCGACTCCTCGTCGTTCAACCCACGGCATACCGGCAACAAACCATATAAATACATGAACCTGGGCAGCTGTTCCAAATGGCTCCGTATTTCGGAAACAGTTAAAAACGAAGCTTACGAACGTTAAAACGGTTGGAAAGAAGACAGGCAGCGCTGATTTTGGTTGCAGCAGCATTACTCTTACTGTTTAATCTATTCCAAGTTGTACCGCCCCTCTCAAGCTCGGCTCTGACAGTGGATTTGGCGTTCGGAGAGTCTCCTTCAAGACCCTACATAATGAGGGTTAAGGTTGAAAGAGCGAGAGTGGTTGATGGCGTTCAGACGTCTGCTTCTCCCGTTCCGAGGATGGTCGTCAGGCTCGACGACAAAACAGGCATCACAAATTCCATCGGATACGTCACCTTCGCCACGGTCCCGGGCAAGCACTTGGTCACCATAAGCTCGCCCCAGTCAATCCTCCCGACCTACAGCGTTGACGTCGACATACAGGAGCCGGTCACGGAGCTCAGGGTTCTATACATAGAGGAAAGGTTCAGAATAGAGGAGGCACGCGTCTCGATCGACAGTATAACCCAGACATCGCATGTTAGAGCATTCTACACACTTCCCTCCAACGTGACGTATTACGTAGGCTCGCCCTATCTTGTCTACGTCGACTTTAAACAGTACTTCAAGGTTTTCAACGGCGACAGCCTAGCGGCTTTCGTAGGTTCTTCTGAAATTCCTTACCAAGGGCCTTTCACAATCGTGGTCTTAA
>JANWZU010000013.1 GCA_025054795.1 Candidatus Caldarchaeum sp. | reverse complement strand
AGATGCGGCGCTAGCTGGAGAACGAGCGCAGCCACTCCAGCTGCGTGAGGTGTAGCCATGCTTGTTCCCCTGCTGACTGCGACCAAGCTGCTGGGGCTGAAGAGCTGCTGGCCCGAATCACCCGACCGCGCTCCCATAATCACTCCACCCGGAGCCGCTATGTCAGGCTTAACCCTTCCGTCGGCCGTAGGTCCTCTACCGCTGTAGTACTCCAAACCCCCTGCAACACCGCCTGCATTCCACGTCGTTCCAGCCGCCTGCCACTGGGTGCGTGTGGTGTAAGCCCCAACCGTCAGAACTTTTTTAGCTGTACCGGGTATGGTTACGGTTGATTCGGGGCTTAGGGAGTACTCGGTGGAGGGGAGGAAGGCCTCGGACTGGTTTGAGCATGTGTTTGTCTCCACCCATGCGTTCCAAACTCCGGACTTCACGTTTTTGGGAGAGATGGTTAACTTCCAAGTGCCTGTGGAGCGGGCTTGGAAGTTGAAATCAAGCAAAACCTCTGTTAAGCCGCTTCTCCGCCAAACCGAGGTCTCCACGTTGAAAAGGCTTGTTCTTGTGGTCTGGTTTAGAGCTAGAAGGGCTGTCCCACCCCCGGGAGGAGACGCGTACAGGTCGAATTCGTCTTCGGGGCCGAGGACGAGAGAAAGGCTTGCCTCTGACGTGGACGGTGGAATCGTCCATGAAATAGTGGTGTTTCTGCCCGGGGTAAGAACGCCGGCTGCGTGTCTGTTTTCTCCTGCTGAGTTTCCTGCTGCCACTGCGAACACAACTCCTTCCTCAGCCCATTTGTCCAGCGCCTTCTCAAGCGGAGTGTTCCCGTCGTGTCCTCCGATGTCTGTGCCCACGCTCAACACAACAACAAGCCGCCTGCCAAGCGAGCGTGCTTTCTCGACTGCGTAGGCTACACCGTCCATCAACCCCTTCTCCGTAAAGAACCACCGTCCATCAGCACACGTAGGCCCCCCGCTCTTGACGACGATGAGCTCGGCTCCGGGTGCAACGCCACGCATCAGCCACTCGCCGTAGGCTCCGCCAGCAGCGATGGAGGCTATGATAGTCCCATGTCCAACTGTGTCTCTCTGCGGGCAGGAACCATCGGCTATCTCCTGTGGAAGACATTCGTGGCCGTATCCGAACCCTTCAGGCTTTCTGCCGTCGAGCGTCTGGTCCCATATGTAAAGGATGCGGTTTTCTCCCTGTTTCGACTTGAAGGCTGGATGTCTGTAGTCGACTCCTGTGTCGACGAAGGCTATCAACACGTTTCTGCCGTCTACGGCTGCTGCGTTGAGGCCTGTTAAGTTGGCTAGCACGCTGGTGCCGATTTCGGCCGTGCTCAGGTCCAGTGTGGGCTTGAGGAGACGGGGCTTGTAGACCTCAGCCCCCTCACGTGCCAGCGCTTCGATGAGGCTGCGTGGAATTCTCGCTGTAGCTAGATCTCCTACCTCTGCGTCGGTGAAGTGGTAAAACTTGCCTCCGTTGACGATGATTACATCCTCGAACGTCTCCTCAACAACCCTAGGCGTAGGCGCTGCGGATGAAAGGAGCAGAAGCTGCAGTAGTATCAGAGCTGCTATCAATTCTCAGCTACAGATGGCTGTTGGAGTCGGTTAATATGCATTTTACCAAAAGCCGTTAAAGTAGAAAGATTTAAACATAAAATAATGCTTCGAAAAAGACGTGAAATACCTGACCGACGAGGATGTGGCTCGCATCGTCGACCCGGCAAAAGCCGTCGAAGTCGTTGAACAAGCCTACAAGCTATACAGCCTAAAGCAAGTCGTCATGCCCGTGAGGTCGAGGATAGAGGCCCGGGAGAAGGAAGGCGACATACTTCTGATGCCATGCTACGTTCCGGCGATGAACATCTTCAGCCTCAAGCTGGTTTCGGTCTATCCGAGAAACACATCCAAGGGCCTGCCCACAATAAACGCCGTCGTCGTCGTGCTCGACGCTGAGACAGGGGTTGCAAAGCTAGTGGCGGAGGCTAGAGCCCTGACCGGGTTGAGGACGGCTGCGGCCTCAGCCGTATCGATGAAACACTTGGCTAGGAAAGACGCTTCGAAGATAGCAGTGGTTGGCTGCGGTTATCAAGCCGGGTGGCAGGTTCGTGTGATAGGCAGCGTTTTCAAAGGGGTTGAGTTCATGGCCTTCGACGTGGACACCGGCAGGATGAAGGCCTTCGTAGATTCGATGTGCGGTGAAGGGTTCGACGTAAAACCCGCTGTTTCGGCTGAGCAGGCTGTTAAGAGGTCCGACGTCGTGGTGACGGTGACAACCTCTAAGACACCCGTCGTTTTCGAGAGCTGGGTTAAGGACGGCACCCACATCTCAGCCATAGGCGGATACACGCCTGAAATGGTTGAGATAGACCCAAGCCTAACAGCCAGATGCAAGCTTGTTGTCGACTCCCGTGAAGCCGTGATGGAGGAGGCTGGAGACATAATAAAACCCATCCAGCTCGGCTTAATCACAGTAGACAAAATACACGCGGAGATTGGGGAGGTCGTTGCAGGGCTGAAGACCGGCAGGGAGAACGACAGAGAAAAAACACTCTTCAAGAGCGTGGGTCTTGCGGTGCAGGACGCAGCCGTTTCAAAAGCCCTAGTAGACCACCTCATGGCTAGGTAACGCTGTCTGCAGGCTGATCACCAACCCGTGCATATGCCACAAACTTGGTGATTCTACATTAGGTTGCTGATTGTTTACTGTCAAGGGTTTAAATAGGGTTTGACATTATACTGTCAACGTGGAGCTGGTGGAGCGCTCCAACCCATGGTGGTTCCTGCCGAACTGGACGGATGAAGACAGAACCCTTGTGATGTGGAATGGTCAGAAGGTTCGCTGGATGCCAAGCTGGCTCGACAGCCTCTCAACCCAGCCCTACAGCCTCAACTTTGTATACGGACCCCGGCAGACGGGGAAAACCACAGGAATCAAGCTCCTGATAAAACGGCTGACAGAAAAAGGAGTCGCACCCCAATCCGTCTTCTACCTAGACCTAGACATGGTCGCCTCGCTCAGAGAATTCAGAGACCTGATGGAATACGTGGTACGCCAGAAGCGAAAGCAAGCCGTAAAGACCGCCTACGTCTTCCTAGACGAAGTCGCATCCGTGAGAGAATGGTGGAAGGTTTTCCGTTTCTTAGTTGACCGTGGCGACTTTATGAACGATGTCGTCACAGTCCTCGGCTCCTCAACGCTTGGTTTGGTGAAGGCTCCTGAAATGTTTCCGGGGAGGAGGGGGTTCGGCAAAAACGTTGAGGTTCTGCCTGTCAGTTTTCCTGAGCTAATTCGTGTGAACGGATTGTCTGTGGAGGAGGTGGTTTACAGAGCCGAGCTGCTGCATGAGCTTTGGAACAGGTATTTGGAGTTAGGTGGTTTTCCAAAATCGCTCAACGGCCATCCCGACGCCGGTCAAGCATTAGTCCAAAGTGTAGTAGGAGAGGTTTACAGAGCTGGGAAAAACCCGGCCGTCGTGCAGGACATTCTAGGCTCTGTCATAACGAAGATGCCGTCAGCAATGTCATACAGCTCTGTAGCTCAAGAACTAGGCATATCTCACACAACTGTCCGAGAATATTTAGAACTTCTCTCAGACACGTTCATCATAGGCCTAGCCCACTTCATCGCAGGAGGTAGGAAGATGCCTAGGAAGGAAAAGAAAATCTTCTTCAGGGACCCGTTCAGTCTGAGGACGCTGGCTTCTTGGGCTGGTGTTAAACCTCTAGAGAGTGCTTTGGTTGAGGGAGTAGTTCAGGAACATCTACTCAGAAAATTCGGTGAAGTATATTATTTCAGGAACGAGTTTGAGGTGGATGTGATCGCAGGCGGTTTGAAGGTCGAGGTGAAGACCGGCAAACCCCACAGAAGATACCCCAAGGATGTTGAGGTTCTGTCCGACATGGATGTTCCGAGGTTCTTGATTAGGCTGGGCTTGTGAAGGCTGTCTGGTCCTATGCGATGTCGGGTTTTACGACTCCTACCTCGTCACCAAGTATATTCCCACGATTATTATTGCGGCGCTTACGTAGAACCCGGGCTCGACAACCTCGTTCAGCACGGCTGCAGCCAGAAGGGTTGCGACGACAGGCTCCAGCAAAGCCAGCGCCGAAGCCTCGTAGGGGTGGAGCTTCTTTAGCGAGGAGAACTGGAGCGAGTGTCCTAGGACTGTGGGGAAGACAGCAAGCCCGATCAACGGGTAAACCTCCTCAGCTCTGGGTCGTCCAATTCCTCCCAGCATCAGAGCGGTTAGACCTGTGGCAGCAGCGCTCCAGAGATAGATGGGCCCCGCAGCAGCCATCACCTCCGACGCCTCTCTAACCCTCTTGCCCGCAACCAAGTAGACAGCCCATGCAAGGGCCCCGGCTAGGGCGAACAAGTCTCCCGATATCTGATGGGGTGAGAAGGACAGCTCGCCTAAAGCCATCGAGGAAGCTCCGGCGAGCGTCAACGCCAGTCCTAGGATGTTGGTTCGAGAGGGCTTGACTAGGTGGAGAGCCCAGCCTATGGCTAAGGTTATGGCGGGGGTTGTGTTGACTAGGGTTGCGGCGTTGACTACCGAGGTGTTCTTAACAGCCAGAGTGAAGAAGACGAAGTGAAGGCCGAGCAGAAGGCCGAGCAGAGGAAGCTGGCTGAAGTTTTTCATAGCCTGTCTGACGAAGCCCGACCTGTGGACCAAGAGCCCAGCCACCACCAACAGCACGCCCGCTATTGAAACTCTTGCGAAAGCTATTGTAAAGGCATCGAGATAAGGCATGTACCGCACGAAGATGGAGCCTGTTCCGAAAAAGAAACCGGCGGCGGCTCCTTGCGCTAGGTAGAGAGCTCTGCTCATAGGTTAGGAGTCAGAGGCCTAGGAAAAAAAGGTGGTGATGGTTTATCGGGGGCCTATGACGTAGACGACGTTGACGGTGGCGCTGACAGAGGTTGTTCCCGGCATCACGGGAGGCCCTGAAGGAGCTGCATCCGCTGCTGCAACCCTTGCAAATGGTATGGGCGTCCATTCAGCGATCGAGACCGACTTCACTCTGACTGTTTTGAGGCCTAGGGGTGTCAGCAGGGCGTTGGCCTTCGCCTCAGCGTCTGACACTGCTGCCGACAGAAGCTGCCTGTAAACATTCCTGTACTGCTCTGTCGATAGGCTGAAGTATATGCCGCTTACGTAGTCGGCTCCTGCGTTGACGGCCGCCTCTATCAAAGTACCTGCTTCAGCTATTTTCTTAGTTTTGACTTCAACGGTGTAGGTTGCGATGTAGCCCACTATCATCGGAGGCTCCTTCTCCCTGTAGACGTACTCGGGGTAGATGTTGAGGCCTGTGGTTTTGACTTCCTCGGGGGTTAGACCTCGTCTGAGAAGCGTTGATACAACGTTCTGAGCAGCCGTGGACACGCGGGAAAGAGCTTCAGAAGGAGTTGAAGCCCTCTCCTCAGCTGTCAGCATCAAAGTCACCATGTCGGGCGTCAAAGTAATCTCAGCCTGCCCGGAGACGCTCAGCAAATCCTCGGAGAGCTCCCGATCTGTCTGCATCTGAACTGGCCTCACATCAGCTAGAACAACGGCTGCGAACGAAGCTGCCAACACTACGAGAGCTGCTGATAGAGCCATCAGGACGGCGAACTGTTTGTCCAAACCTTTCACCACGAGGTTTAACTGTGTAAGCCATGAATTAAATCCAGACATTAGAACAGCCGTACTTATTTAAAGAACACATCACCCGCCCGGGAACCCGAAATTCTATGGAAGACCAGGCGCACAAAGCAGCAGACAATATCATAAAAACACGGACCTTGTGGTCCGGATAAACCGAAATCTAGTCATCAAACTTAAACAAAAATGAAGTGTTTTGAACAGCGTTTGGACGGTTTTCAACGACGTAGAGTCAGCGCTAGCACCACGACGACGACCAGAACGGCAAGCACTGCGGCGGGTATTAGAAGCTCGGTCAGGGGTAGGGTGGACGGCGTGGTAGTTGGTGTCGGGGTAGGCGTTGTTGTCGCAGGGGTCGTGGGTCTGGGCGTAGTCGGGCTTGTCTGGACTTGGGTTGTGGGTGTCGTCGGGCTGGTTTGAGCTGGGGTTGTAGGCGTCGTCGCCGGGGTTGTCTGCTGCTGGAGCGTTATCACGGTCGTGAACGTTTCAGTTCTAGTCGTGCCCGGAGAAACAATCGTCGTCCTGACGGTGGTGGGGGTCACGGTCTGCCTTGTCGTAAAAAACGTCGGTGGAAATCGCTCAGACCCTGTGACAGTTGTTCCTGTCCTGACTTGAGTGTAGGTCGTGGTCAAGAGCACCGTCATATATCCTTCCACGGTGTAAGTGGTTCCCGGAAACTGCATGGTTGTTCCCGGCGTGGCGCTGATGAAGGTTGCTGGAACGGAGTCGAATATCCATCGGAGAATCTGGCTAATGGTTATCAGGTTGCAGTTTTCTCTGACGAGGCCGTAGACCGGCATAGTCAACGTCATTCCCATGGTGGCTATGGGGAAGGTTTCGAACCGTGTAGCCACGTATGTGGTTCCCCCTTCCCTGTAGGTGAATACTGTGGAAAACTCTCTTTGTGTGTAGACGGTGCTGAAGGTTGTTCCCTGAAATGTCACGGTGGTTCCTGGAACGGTGATCACCCTTGGAGGCGCTTGGGCGGAGAAGACTATTGTGCAGGTTTGGTCCGGCTGGCGTTCTTCATAAATCAGGTTGAAGCCCGGTATCTGGATGGTTGCCACTATTGTTGTGCCTGCTATGACTGTCTGCGTTGTGTAGGTTGTGGGAGGAATCGTCACAACCCTTGTAGCTGTAGTAGTTATGACTTGTTGGCTTTCCACATATCCGACAAGACCTAACGCTAAAAGCAAAATTACGCCTGCGAGAGGCAGCCAACGCAGAACCAAACACCTCGGCTCCCTTCTAAAAAGGCTTCTTAAAAATTTTTTGATTAGCTCCTTTTCTAGATGGTTTGAGGAGAAGGTGTGCCGGCTTTCGCCAGCCTACCTACTTGGAAGCTAGTGCTTCGCCTGATGGTTGTGTCTTCATGTTGCTGCTTGAAGGGCCCTGAATCTGCCAGAAAGGCCTGAGCCGCTGAAAAGGCCGTCAACACAGCAAGCTCGGAAACATAAATACACAGCGATGAGTTATGGGGAGATGTATGCCGTTCCTCGACCCCGACACATCCGTGCAGTGGGTGGCGTTGACGGTTTCTTCTCTCAAGCAGTCGAGGAGGTTTTACACGGAGGTGATGGGGTTTTCAAGGTTGTTCACGCTGGACGACATGGAGGTGTTCGGCGTGGAGCGGGGAAGGCCCATGGTCATTCTCAGAGAGAGAAGTGGCGCCTTACCCAAGCCGCCTGACAGAAGAGGGCTTTACCACTTCGCTCTCCTCCTTCCTTCGAGGAAGCAGCTTGCGGAGATGGTTGTCAGGCTTGGAGAGTATTGGGAGGTCGAAGGCGCCGCAGACCACTTGGTTAGCGAGGCGGTTTACCTGAGAGACCCAGACGGCCATGGCGTGGAGGTCTACGCCGACCGGCCTCGGGCCAGCTGGAGGATGCTGGGCG
>JANWZU010000002.1 GCA_025054795.1 Candidatus Caldarchaeum sp. | reverse complement strand
CTGGGTCGAAGTGGTTGGGAGCGTCGACGTGAGTGCCTAAATGGTTGTAGAGCTTGAGGAGGAAGCTGTTGCTTCTGTCACCTCTCGAAATCTGCTTGAAGGGCCAGAATTCCAGCTTGGGCCCGTCGTCGTAGCTCGGGGTGGTGATGGACAGTTTATGCGAAAGCAGAACCCACATACCGGAGAGGCTACACAGCAACCTCTATATCAAACTTTTATCATGGAGAAACAGCTAAACAACGCACAGGTGCTGCTGCATGAAGTTCGGTGAAGAAATCAAAGACCAACCGAGGAGAAGCGCCGAATGACAGTCAATCTAACGGAGTACTGGGAGTACGTGGCTAGACACTCATTCCACCTTAGACAGCAGCAGCCGGCCTTAACTGACTTTTACTACCGAAAAATCCTAATCTCTCTCCTTCAGTCTCTTTCCTCAAAAACAGGCCGAAGAATACTCAAGCTCGACGCCTACAACGAAGCAACCCACACCCAGTACGGGTTTTACATGCTGAACAGGTTTGACGACCTTTTTCTCGCCGACATATCCGGAACCATAATCAGGAAAGCCCTAGACAGAGCCTGTCAAAAAGGCCTGTTAAACCGTGTTGACGCAGTCGTCGCAGACTTCCGCAGCCTCCCCTTCAGGTCCAAGACCTTCGACATGTCATGCAGCTTCGGAAGCATAGAGCACGTGGCAGAATACTCTCAGGCATTCTACGAGCAGACGAGAGTTGTGAAGCATGGAGGCGACGTAGTGGTCGGCGTTCCCAACGTTGCGAATTTCTCGATGAGATGGTTGTCCGCTAAAATTCTCCACATGCTAGGGCTGATGAAAAAAGCTACAAACCCCGAGAAACATTTTCACAGAAGGCAACTAGCTGCTCTCGCTAAAGCAGTAGGCCTTACGGATGTCAAGGTTTCAGGTTATCATTTATTCCCGAAGCAGCTGAGATGGCTTGACCTGTGGCTGACGTTCCGTGGCGTGAAAACCTTCCACAGAAACAGGCTGTTCAGATGGCTGCTTAAAGCGTTCACCCTGCTGGAGTTGAGGTATGATTTTGCTAAAAAATATGCTGAGATGCTCTTGGTTAAGGGGGTTAGGAAAACGGAACGGGGTAAAGCGCTAGAAAGTTTGCGGTATGAAGCAGTAGAAACACTAAGGTGATGGCAAACCATTTCACGGATTTAGTTTTCTTCTCAAGGAAGAGCTGTATGCCGAGGACCCATGACAAGCCTACCACAATCGGCGGTAGAAGAGTGAGAACATAGAAAAGATACATCAACCCTCTGTAAAGCACGTTGACTAATATCCATCCTAAAAGAGTTCCGAACCATGACAAAGCGGCGAACCTAGCTATGCTGTCTGAACCTGCTTTAAACGCAGCATACAAAGACACGGGAACCATCAGCAGAACCAACGTCCAGCTTGGTTGAACGATGTAGGCGTACCTAAGACCGGGGTTTAGAAGAGGCCCAACAACAACGGTCGAGAAATCTATCCTAACCCCGGGAAGGGTCGCTGCAGCTCTCGTCACCGGCTGGTTGAAGAACCACATCCAGATTTCGCTCCGGCCGACGGCGGCTGGGTTTGTTATGTCCAGCCTAGAAAACATTACCAGAACTCTGTCTAGGAGGTTGGGCCGTGTAGGAGTAAGCACAACCCATTCAAGGAAGTACCAAAGCAAAGCAGCCGAGGCAGCTGTGGCAGCGGCCAGCAGGACAAACGTTTTGAAATCGAAGTAGTAGGTTTTTTTAGTACCAAGCCTATCTTTCTTCGTCTTTACTTTTATTCCGACGTAAACTAGCGCAGGCAAGACCAGCAGCACAGCAACCTCCTTTGAAAGGAATGAGGCTGCGAAAAAGGGGGCGGCTAAAAACCTGCGGACGGGGTGTTTGTCAAGCAAAAAGTAGACGCCTACGAGGAAGAAGAGCATCATGAAAATGTCTATCCTTGCTACTCGGGAAAAATAGAATCCTAAGGTTTCGAAACTTATGATAAATGTTGCCAGCAGAGGCGTTGAGGTTAGCTCCTTCCTTCCTTCTACTAGCCTTTTCACCAAAAGATAGAAGACAGGTATGACGAGCGTACCTGCTACAACGGACATCACCCTCCATCCGAACGGGTTGTCGCCGAACAGCAGCATCCCGGCAGCTATAATCATCTTACCCAACGGCGGATGGGCTGAAATCCTGTCCCGTGGAACGTTGTCCTCATTCTGCCCGAGTATGCTGCGGGCCGCAGGCACGTAGTAGACCTCGTCGCCCATCGTTCTGTCCGGAATTTCGACCTTGTAGATTCTCAGACCAAAACCAATCAACGTGAGTGCTGCGACCAGAAGAATGCTCCTGTCTATCTTCACAGACGCAAGAGAAGTTGTACGTGGTTTTAAGCCTTACAACTCATCGGTTTTTAAGCGGCGAAACACGGTTTTTCAACGATGCTACGGACACTTTACTACGTTCAGAAGCTGATGCGTTCACAGTGGTACAGCGGGGAAAAGCTTGAGCGGCTTCAGTCTAGGAAGTTTCGCAGGCTTGTCGAACGAGCCTTCAACGAGGTTCCTTATTACAGAAGATTATACGCCCCAGAAGCTGTCAAGAAAGTGTTGGCTGACGGTAAACAGGCGGCCGCGCATCTGCCGATCATCACGAGGGAGGAGTTGGCGCAGACACCGCTTCAAGACAGAACATCGTCCTTGGTAAACCCACGCTCGTGTCTGAAACGCACGACATCGGGGTCTTCGGGAATTCCGCTAGTTATACTTGAGGATAAGAGCTCAGCGGCTTGGTGGACAGCCGGTCATATTCGGTATCTGTGGGCCTACGGAGTCAGGCCCGGATATAAAATTGCATGGTTGAGCTCTATTCAGAACAGGCGTGGCGTTAGTTTCTTGGAAGGGCGTTTGTTTAAGCTTACACGTCCCGAACCCAGCATACTCGACCTCAGAGACAGCTATGGGAAAAGTTTTCCGCAACTGGTTAAACTAAGGCCGGAAGTGATTATCGCTCCCCCCTCGACGCTGGAGATGTTGATGCACTACTGTGAGCAGAATAACGCTAAGCTTAACCCGAAGATAATAGCAGCCGGAAGTGAAGCTTTAACGGCCTCCCTTAGGAGCCGGGTGAGGGATTTTTTCAGCGCCGAGGTATATGATAGGTACAGCGCAGTCGAGACCGGTAATATTGCTTGGGAGTGTCCCAGCCACGTCGGCTATCATGTCAACGTGGAGACTGTGATGCTGGAGCTTGCCAACCCTAAACAGGCGACGAGGTCTTGTCTGGAGGGTGAGGCCGTGGTTTCCTGTCTCTACCGGCATGCCACGCCCATCATACGCTATCTGCTGGGCGACGTTGTTAGAATGAAGGATGATGAATGTCCGTGCGGCAGGAACCTTCCTCTCGTAGAAAGCATACAGGGGAGGAAGGTCGACAACATTAAGAGAAGAAACGGCGAGCAGGTTTCGCCCTACACCGTGATATCCTGTTTGGACCACATCGAAGGAGTCAGAAAGTTCAAAGTCGTTCAAAATGCAGACCACGTAGTAGATGTTTTCCTCGTCGTTTCTGAAGATGCTAATGAGGAGGTTGTCGCTGACACCGTAGCTAAGCAGCTTGGCGATGTTTTGAAAGACCTTCCTTTAAGGGTTAAGGTCGTCGACTCAATCCCTCACGGTGAGAAGATGAAATTCAAGCTTGTTGAGTCCCACGTAAGTTAGGCAAAATATCCACGTATTTTCTCCACCGTCTTCTACTCAATTAATGTCTGCGGCCATCTTTAATATCAGCGGTTGTGTGGAAATTACGTGGCCTCTGAGAACGTTCTTAGGCTCGGCTACTGGGCTGGAATGGAGCAATACTCTCCCGAGAAGCTTCTATCCCATGCTATTCATGCGGAGGCTGTGGGTTTCGACATCATAGTTGCGAGCGACCACTTTCATCCGTGGAGCGACACAGGCGGGCAGGCTGGGTTTCCGTGGATATTCTGCGGAGCGGTAGCTGAGAGGACGAAGCGTGTCGAGGTGGGAACAGCTGTGACTACGCCCATGTTCCGCTACCATCCAGCCATAGTGGCGCAGGCCTTCGCAACACTCAACCACCTTTACCCCGGCAGAGTCTTTATAACCGTCGGAACCGGGCATGCGATGAACGAGACTCCGCTGGGTTTTGAATGGCCGGGTTTCAGGGAGAAGGTTCAGAGGCTGCGGGAAGCCATAGAGATTATGCACCTGCTTTGGGCGGGTGATTTCGTGAACTACGAGGGAAAATACTACAGGATTAGGACGGCCAAGCTGTACACAAAGCCCAAGACCAAAATACCCGTTTACGTAGCAACTTCAAACGCAGCTGTTGCCGAGATAGCTGGAGAGCTCTGCGACGGAATACTCACCAACCCGCGTGGGCTGGAGAAGTACTTGGAGATAATCAACGCCTTGGAGAAGGGGGCGAGGAAGGCTGGAAAAGACCCTGCGAAGATGAGTAAATGCCTCGAATTCAAGGTCTCCTACGACCACGACTACGACAGGGCTTTCAAGTCGGCTTTGTTCTGGGCCCCGACGGCGATCCCCCGGGAGAAGCGTGAGAAGGTGTCCGACCCGAGGGTTCTTGAAGCGATGGTGGGCGACGCCGAGAAACAGAAGGTGAAGCAGACGTGGCTTATAACTACGGACGTGGACGACATCTTCAAGTCTTTAGCCGATTTTCTTAAGCTGGGGTTCGACAGGGTTTACATCCACAGCGCCAGCCCCAACGAAGAGAGGTTCCTCAACCTGCTCGGCCGAGACATACTTCCTTGGATGCGTGAATTCTATGAACAGCTAGGCAGGCCCATAAGGCCTGTGCTTGAGTAGCTAGGCTGTGACGCTCTGATGCCATCTTAGGATGTATTCGGGGAGCCTGAACCCTCTAGTCTCGAGGCTCTCAACCAGAAGAATCGGCAGTGGGCTGAGGGCGAAGGCTGCGTAGATGTAAAACCTGTTGGGCCTCCCCGGCTCAGACTTCGAAGGTATCTCAAGCACGGCATCAGCCATCGAGGCGATGGTGCTGTCTGCGTTGCCCACCACAGCAGCCAGCTGACCACCCATACGCTTAAAGCTTTTACACCATGTCGCCACAATCTCGGTCTCGCCGCTGCTCGACAGCACGATAAGCAGGTCGCCCTGCCTCGGGGCTGGCGTGCTCGACTCCTTGGCCACGTACACCTGGTCTCCTATAGCACGCTTTATGTGGCCAACTCTGACAGCTGTCATCCTAGCGACTTCGTAGCTGCTTCCAAGCCCTGCGAAGAAGCAGGTGCTCCGTGTTTCCAAACGTCTCGTGACAAACTGGTAGAAATCCGAGGCTATGCTTCTGTCAACCACTTTGGCGGCCTCAAGGCAAACCTCTTTGGCGTAGTCGTGGGCTTTGTGCGGGAGGGTTTTGTCGTAGAGGGCCTCTGCTACGGCGTGAAGAAGCGCTCCGCTTCCGAGGATGAAGGTGTCCTCCATTATTCCAACGTCTCGGAAAATCTTCGTCTCCTCAGCCTCGTGAACCTCCTCCCTGCCCGTCAGCTCGAGAACGCTGCCGTACTTGGATGCGATCTTGGCTAGAGGTGATTCCACGTCTGAGGTGATTAGGTCTATGGTGTAGTCTCTGTGAGAGCCAGTTTTGCCGATGTAAGATGCGAGGTTCTGGGCGTCGACAAGCGGCGTCATAGACCTGCCCGACCCGGAGTTTATCAGCATACACACACGCCCAAACCTCTGCTTAAGCACAGGA
>JANWZU010000182.1 GCA_025054795.1 Candidatus Caldarchaeum sp. | reverse complement strand
TGGAAACGCTTCGAAGCCGGCTGACTGCTGAAGGCGTGCAACGCATACAGCTTATGAACGGGAAATGGTACTGGGTTATGCCTCAAAACATGGCGCCATGAAGATGGAGAAGCTGGCCGCCGACTACATTAAAAGAGCTCGGGCAAGGCTGATTGACGCTGAAGCGGCATACGCCAGAGGAGACTACCCCGAGGTGGTCAGGTACTGTCAGGAGCTGGTGGAGCTTTCGCTGAAGGCTTGCCTTAGGCTCGTAGGCATCGAGTATCCGAAAACCCATCACGTCGGAGACGTTCTGAAGTTTCATGGCGAAAGGTTTCCTGAATGGTTCCAAGCACTCGTCGCCGACTTCGACCGGATATCAGCAGAGCTCACCATCAAAAGAGCTCCCAGCATGTACGGCGTCGAAGCAGTTGGAAAGGGCCCAAGCGAGCTTTTTGACGAAGCTGAGGCATCCAACAGCCTGAAAAACGCAAAGCACGTGTTCGAGAACGCTGTCAAACTTTTACATGAAAAAACGGGGTCAGGCATTTCAGCGTAGCGGCTTTTCTCCACTCATCACAGGGCTGTTTCGAACCTAGGTCTCATCAGTCATAGGCCTTGCTTTAATTCGCCGATGATTTGCCGCATGACTGTTCTGGGGGGAAGTTTTTCAGACAGCGCTCCTAAAACAGCAACGGCCTTGGCTCCGTTCTGCAGACAGGCGGCGGCGTTCCCGGGCCTTACCCCGCCCAGAGCCACCACGGAAATTCTCAGCGTTGACGAAACAAGCCGAATGCCTTCCAGCCCCAACTCCCGCGAGTAGCCGTGTTTGCTTATTGAAGGAAAGACAGGGCTCAGGGCCACGTAGTCGGCACTTTCTTTTTCCGCATGCAGGGCTTCGTCTAATGAATGCACAGAAACTCCTACAGCTTTCCCTTCGCCGACAATTTTCCTCGCTCGGCCGACGCTGAAGCCCTGCGGAAGATGAACGCCGTGGGCGTCCAGCTCTGCAACTATTTCGGCGTAGGAGTTGACGTACACTTGGGCTTGGTGTTTCTCGGCTTTGAGCAGAATTTTGCGGGCGGCGGTCTTCACCTCTTCCAACGGCTTTTGCTTTCCCCTTACCATGGCCCAGCGGCATCCAGCTTCAAAACATTCCTCGACTACCGTGAGCAGCCTCTCTCCGAAGAAGCTCATGTCTGCGATAAGCATCACAGGCGGGTCGGGAATCTTAAACATCGATTCTGCCTTCCGTCGGTGAGGATGGATGGGCGTGATAAAGCCGTGGTATTCGTCCAGCCCTGTAGGCAAGCCTGCCCGCTTCGACAGCCTGCCTGATGGCTCTCGCCATCATGACGGGGTTTCGGGCCTGAGCTATGGCTGTGTTGACCAAGACTCCGTCAACCCCCAGCTCCATGGCTACTGCGACGTCGGAGGCCGTTCCTACTCCTGCGTCGACTATTACTGGAACAGAGACTTTCTGCTTGATGATGCGTATGTTGTAGGGGTTTAGAATCCCCATGCCAGAGCCTATCGGAGAGCCTAGCGGCATCACGGCGGCGCATCCGATTTTTTCGAGGGCTGCGCAGGCGACGGGGTCGTCGTTGCAGTAGGGTAGGACGACGAATCCTTCGTCGACGAGCTGCTTGGCTGCTTGAAGAAGCTGGGATGTGTCGGGGTAGAGGGTTTCGTCGTCGCCTATTACTTCGAGTTTAACCCAGTTAGTGCCGAGGGCTTCCCGTGCTAGTTGCGCCGTCAAGACAGCTTCCTTAGCCGTGTAGCAGCCGGCGGTGTTGGGGATTATGAAGTAGCGGCCCGTCAAAACCCCGAGTATATTTTCGCTCATCTGGGTTGGGTTCAGACGTCGGATTGCCACGGTAACCGCTTCGGCTCCGCTTTCTTGGATGGCTTCGAGCATGACTTTGACGTTGGGATACCTTGCCGTTCCGACAAACAACCTAGAGTTGAAGTCCTTTCCAGCGATAGTTAGTCTGTCCTCCATTTCATCCACCTGCGACAGCTGTGACTATTTCCACACGGTCTTCGGGCTTGATTACATGGGTTTTCCAAGCTTTTCTGTGGACTACTTCGCCGTTTACAGCGACTGCGACGCCGTGTCTTTCAGGGTCTATCCCACGGGTTTGAAGAAGCTCGTGTACTGTCTGCTGGATGTAGGGCTGTTCCTCGCCATTGAGGTAAAATTTCGCCAGCTTCAGCCACCTCCAGCTCTAAAACGATGCGGCGTAAACGGTTTCAGCAACTCATCCAGCTTACCTGTCTCGACGTAGTCTGCTACTGCTTTGGCTGTCAACGGTGCGAGCAGTATTCCGTTGCGGTAATGGCCTGTTGCGATGACAAGCCCCTCTACTGTCGAGGGCCCGATTATGGGTGCGTCGTCAGGTGAGCCGGGTCTCAGCCCAGCCCAGACCTCTTCAACAGGCAGCTCCGCTATGGCTGGAACTATCTCCCAACAGCTTCTGAGAATGCCCATCAAACCGCCTGCTGTGACTGATGTGTCGAACCCCATTTCTTCAACGGTTGTTCCCAGAAGGATGCGGCCTTCGGGTTTCGGAACTATGTATGAAGGGCCCCAAGGCCGTGTCGGGCCCCAGACCACATGTTTGAGTAAAGGCTGGCTTCCAGTCTCCCGGACGGCTATCATCTGGCCTTTGACCGGTCTGACGGGTGGCCGGGCTTCCTCGGGAAGGCCTTCGACTTGTCGGGACCATGAGCCCGC
Organism: Candidatus Caldarchaeum sp.; assembly: GCA_025054795.1. Taxonomy (GTDB): domain Archaea; phylum Thermoproteota; class Nitrososphaeria_A; order Caldarchaeales; family Caldarchaeaceae; genus Caldarchaeum. Next base: position 14,948 of record JANWZU010000182.1, on the reverse strand, counting down.
AGCAAGAACAACGTGTTCAAACCGCTTAAACCCTTCGCATGAAACAACTCCGACTACACGGCTGTTCTCGACCACGATTCTCTCGACACCGCAGCCCTCCTTCAAAACACCGCCCGATTCAACGAACAACTTCTTCACAGCTTCAACAGCCCGGCGTGAATCGACTTGATGGTCGCTCCTGCTGTACAACGCCGCCTGCACCTTTCTGCTGATGAAAGGCTCGAGCTCCAGAACAGCTTCGGCGTCTATGAGTTCCACGTCGAGGCCGAGCTCTTTTTGGAAACGGTGTTGAAAACGCAGTCTTTCGACGTCATCTCTGTTGAGGGCGACGGCTAGAGTGCCTTCCTCCCGGTAGCCGACTTTAATCCCCGACCGTCTCTCCAACGTCTCTGCGAATCCTTTCCACATTTTCAGAGACATGGTCAGCAGCTTCACCAGTTTTTCTTCTCCCGGTTCGGCCTCGAGGTTGGGAGCCAGCATGCCGGCGGAAGCCCATGAAGCTCCTCTTCCGGAGGCTGCTCTGTCGTAGACAACGACGTCAAAACCACGTTCCGCTAGACTCCATCCGACAGAAAGCCCCGTCAACCCTCCACCTACAACCCCTATCAACTAATGTGGGCTATGGCGGCAGGTAAATAAGCTATGGTATAAACCGCTTATGCCTGTAGGATGAGTACAAGGCGGTCAAGCGCTTTCTGTCCTCAGCCCGAGTCTCGTGAATATTTTCGCCCAGTCTAGGCGTGTGAGAAGGTAGACGGCTGCCATGGCTGCGGCTGCTGTTGCACCGGCTATGAGGAGTGTGTGGGTTATGTTGACTTCGCCGACGACGCATTCGACGATGTAGCAGGCTAGGTTTCCCCAGTAGAGGGCTACGTATGAGACGGCTGTGGTGATGAGCAGCTTGCCTGCAAACACGGTGGGCAGGAAAAGCTTGCTGCTGTAGTTTGAGACAGCGAGGAGGACGAAGACGACGTCGTCGGGCAGAGGGGTTGCGGCGGCGCCTACGACTGCGAGCCATCCGTGTCTTGCGACAAGCTTTTCCAGAGGTTCCATCCTCCGCCGTGTCTCAGCGCTTATGAAAGTTCTTCCACCTTTGAAGAAGTAGAAGAGAATGAACTTGGCTACGGCCGCTCCCAAAGCGCTGGCCAGCGCTGTGGGCATCGGGTCCAGCCTGCCTGCTATTATCGCCACGATAATGGGCGGTATGTAGGGGCCTGAGACGAACGGGATGAGGCTTCCGAGAAAGCTTGCGGCGAAAACTCCGACGTATCCGTAGCCTGTCAAGCTGTCCCAGAAGCCGGGTGTGAAGAACTCCATCTACGGCGTCGTAGATGTGATTCGGTTGCTTTAGCTGTTTCGCCCAGTAAACCAAGCGGGTTGAGCATGGTTTTTTAGATGCAGTCACGTTGTTGAGCCAGCATGTCGGGCTCTACGCAGGCCTACGGCACGGATGTTTGGAGTCTTGCTGATGAGTGGGGCCCTGAGAAGGTTGTGCTGGCCTACGACCCTGACACGGGTATGCGTGGGGTGCTGGTTGTGGACAACACGGCTATGGGGCCGGGGAAAGGCGGAATCAGGTTCGCCGAAGCCGTCACGCCTGTCGAGGTTTTCAGGCTTGCGAGGACGATGACGTGGAAATGTGCTTTGGCTGGGCTGCCTTTCGGAGGTGCTAAGGGCGGCGTGATGGGCGACCCATCCAAAGTCGACAGGGTTGCTTGGATGAGGGCTTTCGCCAAGTCGATAAAGCCCTACGTTCCACTGCAGTACATCGCAGCCACGGACATGGGGACGACTGAGCTGGACATGGCTGTTTTCGCCCACGAGGTTGGGGACATGAGGGCCTGCACCGGCAAGCCTCGGGAGCTGGGCGGTATACCTCACGAGCTGGGGACGACGGGCTACGGCGTGGCCGTGGCGACGGACCTGACGTTGACGATGCTCAACAACACGGGTTTGCTTAACCTCGACAGGAGGAAGGCCCGTGTAGCGATACAGGGGTTCGGAAACGTCGGCTCTTTCACAGCGAAGTTCCTCGACGAGATGGGGTACAGGATAGTCTCCATCTGCGACGTGTCGGCTTGCATACACGACCCCGAGGGCCTCGACATACCGAGCATCATGAAGGAGCTGAGCTCCTGCATCCACATCTCAAACCTCAAACGCTACGAGAAGCATCCCAAGGAGAAGATATTCGACTACGCCGCCGACATATTCATCCCCGCAGCCACCTCCGACACCGTCAACGCCGAAACAGCGCCCAAGCTCCTACCCCACACTAAGATAATGGTCGAAGCAGCCAACATACCGACCACAGCCGAAGGCGAGCAAACCCTCCTCAAGGGAGGAGTTTGGATCATACCAGATTTTGTGGCCAACGCAGGAGGAGTGATAGGCTCGTTCGTCGAGTACAAGGGTGGGACGGAGCTCGACGCCTTCGACCTGATAAAGTACAAGGTTTCCAGCAACGTCAAAGTAGTTTTGAGCGAGGCCGACCAGTCGAAGAAGACGCCCAGAAGCGTTGCTCTGGAGATTGCGATGGCCCGTGTGAAGAGGGCTATGCTTCTGAGGAAGGGAGCGATAGACGTTGCCCGTGAGTATTTCGGCAGGCGGAAGCTCTACGACGACTCGATGCTGGGCTCGGCGGCCTCCTCATCCTAGCCGGTGGTTATATTCTTCGCAGGAAACTCATATATACGGAGGATGCGTACTGTATTCATGGGTCGTCCCCCTTGATGCTGGAGGTTGTTCTGGTTGGAAGGGGCGGCCAAGGAGTTGTTACTTCGGGAACTATACTGGCTGACGCTTTTCTGAGGGACGGCAGGTTTGTTCAGGCGTTTCCCGAGTTCGGGCCCGAGCGGGCTGGGGCCCCTGTCAGGGCTTTCGTAAGGGCTTCAGACAAGCCTATCGAGGTTTACACTCCTGTGGAGAAGGCTGACGCAGCGGTTGTCTTCGACGTAAACCTGCTGAAGAAACATCCTCCGCCTAAGCTTCTGAAGCATTCCGGAGTGCTGGTCCTAAACGCAGGGCCCGGAGACCTTGAGAGCCTAGAGGGCTACAGGCTCTGCAGAATCCCGGCGGCCGAGATAGCCCGCTCTCTCGGAAGGCCTCTCTCAGTCGGCATCGCCCTCCTAGGCGCCTTCTCAGCGTTCTCCAACACGGTTCCGCTGGAGCGGTTGGCTGAAGCGGTTGCTGAAAGGCTGCACGCAGAGGATGTGAAGGTTCTTGAGAGAGGCTTCGGGGAGGTGGTTGCCTGTGCAGCGGTCTGAAACGCTGTCTCCCACGATGACTAGGCCCGGCTCCGCTCGGGAGGTGGACGTAAGCAGCTGGCGCACACAAAAGCCTGTGATAGACTATGAGAAGTGCACCAACTGCTTGATCTGCTGGGTTTACTGCCCGGAGCCGGCGATAGTCGTCGAGATGGGCCGTGTGAGGGTTGACTACGTGCACTGCAAGGGCTGCGGCATCTGCGCAGCCGAATGCCCGCGTAAAGCTGTTGTGATGGAGGTGGAGTAGATGCAGCGTCTTCACGCTCCTGTTCTTCTGTCTGGGAACGACGCTGTCGCTCTAGCCGTCAAGCAGAGCGACGTAGACGTTGTAGCCGCCTATCCTATAACCCCTCAGACCACTATTGTGGAGAAGCTGAGCAAGTACGTCGCCGACGGAGAGCTGCGGGCGAGGTTCATATCAGTCGAGTCGGAGCACTCGGCTCTCAGCGCCTGCGTGGGGGCTGCGGCCGCTGGTGCTAGATGCTTCACAGCCACGTCGAGCCAGGGCCTTGCGCTGATGCATGAGGTGATGTACATAGCCGCTGGGATGAGGGTGCCGGTGGTGATGGCTGTGGCCAACAGAACGCTTTCGGCTCCGATAAACATCCACTGCGACCACTCCGACATCATGGGCTCGAGGGATTCGGGCTGGGTGCAAATTTTCTGCGAGAACGTGCAGGAAGCCTACAGCAGGGTCATACAGGCTTTCAGGCTTGCGGAGGACAGCAGGGTTCAGCTTCCGGTTGCAGTCAACTTGGACGGGTTCACGCTCTCCCACTGCTACGAGGCTGTCCAACCCTTAGAGGACGAGGATGTACGAGGATATCTTCCTAGGAGACGAAGAGTTGTGCTCGACTACGAAAGCCCTGTCACGATGGGCGGCCTGTCGCTTCCTAACACGTATTTCGAGATTAAGCTGGAGCAGGCAAGGGCCCTCGAGAGCTCTAAACATGTTTTCCGAGAGGTTGTCAAGGCCTATCCCGGAGAGAAAGACGGGTTGGACGTCGTGGACGTCTACAACCCCGGCGCATCCGTCAAGGCTGTCTGCTTGGGCAGCACGGCTGGCACGTTGAGGCATGTGGCCAAGACATACGGCTTCGACGTCGGAGTGGTGAACGTCAAGCTTTTCAGGCCTTTCCCGAGGGAGGAGGTTCTGGCCGCTCTGTCGGAGGCGGGGCTGGTGGCTGTTTTCGACAGAGCTTTGTCTCCGGGGGCGGCTGCGAACCCGTTGACGTCTGACGTCAAGGCTTTGCTCTACGACGCCGGGCTGCGGAAACCCGTTTGGACAGTTGTCTACGGGCTGGGAGGCAGGGACTTGACGACGGCTGTGGTCAGGAAGCTTCTCGAGGAGCTGGTTGAAGCAGCCTACGCAGGCCGTCAAGAAGCGAGGACCGTCTACCTGAGGGAGGTGGCTGCGTGGTGAAGCCTGTCCAGAGGCTCGACGAGCTCGTCGACACAGAGGCTTTGAGCCCCGGCCACAGCGCCTGCGCCGGCTGCGGAGCCATGATAGCCGTCAGGCAGATACTGATGGCTGCTCCACATCCGTTGATAGTCGTGAACGCAACCGGCTGTGTCGAAGTCGTTTCAACCCAGATACCTCACACGGCTTGGAACATTCCCTACATACATGTGGCGTTCGAGAACGCCGCAGCTGTCGCCTCAGGCGTTGAAGCGGCGTTGGATGTTCTTGAGGCCAAGGGCCTCGGCCGAAGGCATCACATCCTCGTGCTGGCTGGCGACGGCGGCACAGCGGACATAGGCCTTCAGGCTCTCTCAGGAGCTTTCGAGAGAGGCCATAGGTTCGTGTACGTCTGCTACGACAACGAGGCTTACATGAACACGGGGATACAGAGGTCTTCGCTGACGCCGCTGGGCGCATGGTCGAGGACGACTCCAGCCGGGAAGCTCGAGGAGAAGAAAGACCTAGTGGCCATAGCCACAGCCCACCGCATCCCCTACGCAGCTACAGCCACGATATTCTTCTGGAAAGACTTGGTCAACAAGGTTAGGAAGGCTTTCACGTTCGACGGCCCCTCCTTCATCCACGTCTACGCACCCTGCAACAGAGGCTGGTACTTCAACCCTGCTGAGACTGTTAGGCTGTCGAAGCTGGCTGTCGAGACACGGTACTTCCCGCTTTACGAGGTTGAGCGAGGCGTTTACAGGATTAACTACTTTGTTGCGACGCCGAAGCCTCTTGAAATGTTTCTGAAGCCTCAGGGGAGGTTTCAGCATCTTCTCAAGCCCGAGAACAGCCATCTGATGGAGGCCCTCAAGCAGAGCGTCGACAGGAGATGGGAGGAGCTGGTGGTTTTAAGCCAGCGTGGGAAACAGGCCTATGCAGCGATGCAGGGTTAGCGTTATTAGCTGGTATGCCTGTGATGATGATGGTTGAGTTCCAGCGTAGTTGTTGACGAGTCGGCTCTCCGTCTGAGCGTGGCCGTTGAGCAGGCTGTTGAGGAGGGGTGGAGGATACTCGTCCACAAAACCCTGCTTAAACACGTGCAGGAGAGGGCTTTCGCAGGAGACCTAGCGGCCCTCGAGGGGTTGAAGAAGCTTACCGAGGCGGCCGGCAGCAAGGTGGAGTTCGTCGGCGAGCTGAGCGAGGGAGGATGGAGAGACGCCGTCCTAGAATACTGCAGGAAAAACGGCGAGACGCTTCTGACGTCAGACCCTCTAGTGGCACGTGTAGCCGAGTCAGTCGGAATCAAATGCATATACACGGTTCCAACACCTCCGATCCAGATAGAGTCGGTCTTCGCAGGAGACGTCATGAGCCTCCACGTCAAGGAGGGGCTTGAGCCACGGATCAAGAGAGGCCATCCCGGCCGATGGGTTTTCGAAAGCATCAGGGAGAAGCCTGTTTCGAGAACGGAGCTGGAGGCTCTGGTCGCCTACATAATGAAGACGGCCTACGGAGTCTTCGGAACCGAGGCCTTCGTCGAAGTCGACAGGCCGGAGCTCACTATTCTCCAGCTGGGGCAGTTCAGGATAGTCATCACAAGGCCTCCTCTCTCAGACGGGATGGAGATGACGGTCGTCAAGCCCGTCATCAGAGTGAAGCTCGAGGACTACAGCCTCCCGCCCAAGGTGCTTGAGAGGCTGGAGAGAAGAGCTGAGGGCATATTGATAGCCGGGCCTCCCGGAATGGGCAAGTCAACTTTCGCACAGGCCCTCGCAGAACACTACCGCAACATGCGGAGAGTAGTAAAGACGGTTGAAAGCCCACGGGACCTCAACCTACCGCCCGACATAACACAGTACTCTAAAAGCGCAGCTGACGACGGCTCAATCCACAACGTCCTGCTGCTGAGCAGGCCCGACTACACAGTCTTCGACGAGATGCGTGAAGCAAGGGACTTTGAGATGTACATAGACCTGAGGTACGCAGGCATAGGGATGATAGGAGTCATCCACGCAAGCACACCCATCGACGCCCTCCACAGAATAGCCAACAAAGTCGACATAGGAATACTGCCCTCAATAGTCGACACCCTCATCTTCATGGACAAGGGCCGTGTGGCCAGCATACACACCTTGGAAGTTGTGGTCAAGGTTCCAGCAGGGCTTAAACGAGCTGACCTAGCAAGGCCGACAGTCGTCGTCAAAGACTTCCTCAACGACGAACCCGTCTACGAGCTCTACGTCTTCGGCGAAAGAGTCTTCTTCGTGCCTGTCAAGCCTTCAGAGGGAGTTGGCGGCGAAGAATTCGCTTTCAGGCGAGTCATCGGCAAACACATCTCCGACTTCTCCGTCGAGCAGGTCGGGGACAGGCTCATCGTCAAAATACATCCAAGCGACATGCGAACATACTTCAAGAAGTGCCAGAACAGGGTTTTGAAGATAGCGAAGCAGGCGGGCTTGTCTGTGGAAGTGGTTCCCAAGAACAGACACGGCGGTTGAGATGGAGGCTTTCGCAGCCTCCGAGAGGAGAATAGAAACAACGGTCTGCCACGTCTGCGGAGGCTTCGCCCGGTTCTGCAAAATAACCACCTGCCCCTTCTACAAGCAGGTTTGGACGGAGAGGATGCTGGCTAAAGTCGGAGGCAAGGTGGTCTACGGCCCTTCACCGCCGACCGTGATAGTGGGTGAGAAAGGCTATCCGAGGCTGAGGGTTGGGCCCGCTGTATCACTCCACGAGCAGGCGGAGCCTACGTTAGAGGACGCCGGCAAGTGGCTTGAAATGTCTCTGGACGAGCTGCTGAAGCTTAGGCTTTCACTCTTCTACGGAACGACGGTGCGGCATGTCAAGCAGAGGGACAGGACGCTTGAAGCGGTCAGGGAGTCAGCGGTCTCAGCAAAGCCCGTCGACGTCGAGGTAGTTGTCGAGGGCAGGACAGTCAGCACGCCGGGCTTCGGAGTCAGAAGAGCGCCGTACGGCCCTTCAGCGAAGATAGGAGAAGTGAAGCTGGTCGGCAACGTCTCCGTTCCCCGGAAGGTAGACAGCTTGGTCAACGACCCCTACGTGTCAGCTGCAGAAGCTCTTCACACACTCTACAGCGAGAACATCAACGAATACTACCTCACACGGGTCTTCTCAGCAGGCCTTCTCGGCCGCACAGCGGAGCGGAAGCTAGTCCCAACCGAGTGGAGCATAACAGCCGTCGACGACATCCTCTCCAAGAAGTTTTTCAACATGGTCAGGAGAAACAACGTGATCTCGGAGTACAGGGTTCACAGCCATCAGGCGCTGGAGAACGCAGCCCACATAATTCTTACGCCGACTCCTTGGATGTACGAGCTTCTCGAAGGCTGGCTGAGAAACATACAGAAATCACCCTACGCAGACCACGAGTATCTCCAGCCACGCAAAACCTACGCCGAAAACACAGGCGGAGCCTACTACGCAGTAAGGCTCTCAGTCCTCAGACACCTCAGCAGCAGAAAAGAGCAGGCGGGGGCCATAGTCTTCTTCGAAGTCTACCCGGGCTGGATTCCGCTCGGAGTGTGGAGGTTCAGAGAGATTGCGAAAAAGGCGCTGGAAAAGAAGGCGGACAAACACGCCACCTTGGACGAAGCGTTAGAAAGCGTAGCCCCCAGACTCCGCATACACATCTCAAAATACATAGCACACAGCAGCCTGATAAAACATCTCAAAGCACAGCAGCAGCTATAGAACTCGGCTCGCAACCTCCCGCAACATCTTCAAAGACTCGTTCAGCATCTCCCTCGTCTCCCGAGAATCCCGCACTAGTATCTCGAGAATATCCCTGTTTCTCTTCGACTCCTCAACCAACAACTCCAAAACCCTCGTCACCCTCTCGGAAAACTCATCCATCCTCTTAACAAACTCGCGGAACTCAGACCTGTAGTCTCTAAATTCCTCCCTGAAACCGCTGAACTCTGTGCGAAACTCGTTTCGGTAGTCTCTAAATTCCTCCCTAAAACCGCTGAACTCGGAGCGAAATTCATTCCTATAGTCTCTGAACTCGTTCCTAAAGTCGCTGAACTCGTTTCTAAACTCGTTCCTAAAGTCGCTGAACTCTTTCCGGTAGTCGCTGAACTCGTTTCTAAAGTCTCTGAACTCCGTACGAAACTCTGTTCTGTATTCTCTGAATTCTTTCCAGTAATCCATGAATACTGTGTGCATGGCGCCGAAGCCTTCCTGAAGCTCGTCGGCCGGCTTGCTGTAGCGGATTTCGAAAAACTTGAGCTTTGGCCTTGGTTTTACCTCTTTCTGCTCAAGCTTCCGAACTAATGCAGGCGGCGGCGGGTTGTTCAAAGCCTGTATGAATTTCTCCACCTTTTTCTCGTCTCCTTGGACGAAGATGCTGACCGAGCCGTCTCTCTCGTTTCTGACGTATCCGGCTAGGCTAAGCTCCTGCGCCAGCTCCTGAACATGCCTTCTGAGGCCTACTTTCTGGACTCGGCCGTGCAGTTTGACGAGGTAGGCACGCATTCCGCCGACGCATCAAGGCGGTGGAGGTAGAAATAGTTTGCGTATAGTTTTAAAGAGAGGGTTGTGGCTTGCTTTGCATGGTTGCGAGAGGCGAGGTTGTTCTTGCGCTTGTGGCTTTTGTCTGCCTCGGGCTGACTGACTTTCTGAGGAAGAAGGGGTCGGTTGAGGGAGCTAACCCTGTTGGCTATCTTCTGCTCGAGACCGTTGTGATGCTGGCTGTCATACCTGCCGCAGCTCTGTTGCTTGAGGGGAGGATTCCCGAGATAGCGGGGAGGGGTTCGATTCCCTATGCGTTGATTTCAGGCGTGACGATAGCTGTGGCCTTGATTGCTTTGATGATGGGCTTGAGCGTGGGCGAGGGCAGCGTGGTCATTCCTATTTCTCGTCTGGGGCTTGCTCTTGCGGCTGTTCTGAGCCTTTCGCTGTTGGGTGAGACGTTGACGTGGACTAAGGCGCTTGGCTTGGTGTTCGCTGTGGCTGCGGTCTTCCTTCTGTCTAGGTGATGTCTTCGAGCGGTGTTTTGACATACCAGCTGTGTCCGCATCGAGGACAGTACAGGCTCCATATCTTGCTGACCTTCGAGTCGCTCGGCTTGGTCGGTATGCTCAGCCTGTAGCCGCATCTGGGACAGGAGTAGTCGTCGTCTTCAGCCTTCAAACCGAAGCCCTTGCGTCAAGCTTAACCCATTCGGGGAAGCTGTAGCTCTCAGCCCTGTAGTCAGGCCTGTAAGGCTTTATGTCTACTACCGGTGTGCCGTCGAAGAGGTCGAGGCCCTCGACGTAGAGTATGCGGCCTTCTCTGCGGACCAGCTTGACGAGAGTCAAGCCGATGGGGTTGGGCCTCACAGGCGAGTCTGTCGAAAGAACTCCGAGCGTGGGCAGGTCCTCCTCACGCAGGCCCAGCCTCAGCAGCCTTCTCGGCTTCACCTTCAGCATGGTTCTGTACTCTGGAGGTGCTTTGTGGAAGACGGAGATGATGAAGATGTGGGAGTATTTTTCCACTCCGTCGAGAGCTTCTTCATACTCGGGCAGAACTTCGACACGGCCCTTCAGCTCACCCGCATGCTGTTTCACGTAGTCGTCGTCGGCTTCGACTCTGACGTAGCCGATGGTTTTCAGCTCCATCCAAGGCGTCAACTCCTCCTCCCTTTTTAACTTAAGCGGGGAACGGCTGCTGCTTATTAAACACCGTTGCGTCGGAGATGTATGCGGGGAGAGGCGGTTGACTGGTTTCTGATGGCTGTCGAAGACCTGAAAATGGCCCGCGATGCCTTTGAGAAAGGCAGGCTCAACTGGGCTCTCTTCGCATGCCATCAAGCCTGTGAAAAGGCTTTGAAAGCTGGCTTGATAGCCTCTAGGAGAAGGCCTCCACGAACACACGACCTTGTGGAGCTTGTGGAGCTGCTTGGGGTTGATTTAGACGAGGAAACGGTGAGCGGTTTGAGCGAGCTTTCGCCGTACTACACCATAGCCCGGTATCCGAACGCAGGGCTTAGGAGGCCTTGGGCTGAGATAGGGAGAAAGTTTGTCGAGAGAATGATTGCTCTGTCTGAGAAGCTTCTGGAAACGGTTGACGAGAGGTTTGGCCTGCGTGAGGAGTGAGTTTCCGCCCGGTCTTCTGGAGAAGCTGCGGGAGTTCAGCCGGAGGCTTTTCGAGGAGCTTGAGGTGTCGGAGGCGTATCTCTTCGGAAGCTTCGCACGAGGCGACTGGATGGAGGACAGCGACTTGGATGTTGTGGTGGTTTCGCAGAGGTTCAGAGGCCTTGAATTGGGCAGAAGGTATGCGCTGGTCAAGAAGCTGGCTCCCAAGGGAGTTCCGCTCGAAGCCCTGACATACACCCCCGAAGAGTTCGAAGAAGCCAAGAAACAAAGCGTCATCCTGCAGGACGTCATGGAGTACGCCATACCTCTGTCCAAGTTCGTCGAGAAACGTGATTGAGGCGCGGCGGGTGGGATTTGAACCCACGAGGCCTGGGAAGGCCACGGGCTTTCCGGCTGTGTCTCAAGGCCCGCCCCTTGTCCTGGCTTGGGTACCGCCGCTCCGGATGGTTTTGTGGCTTTAGGGTGATATTAGGTTTAGTATGGCGAGGGTGTAGGCGAGGGCTTCCTCGGTTCTGATTGTTTTTACTGCTTGGCGTGGTGCGGTGTTGACGGTGATGTCGAACAGCTTGCTGTAGTCGAGCTGCAGCTCCTCGGCTATCTGCTTCAGCCCTCTGTCGAACGCTCCGAAGGCCACGCACGTCCTGCCGCCGGCGGCCATCCTCTCCCTAAGCTTGTCGAGCACGTTTTCCACCGGCTCCCCGAGCCTCGACGTCGCTATTCTGAAGCTGAACGGCTTCAAAGCGTTTTCCAAGCTGTCCGCTATCCTGACCCTGTACCCCGTGTATACTGGGGATTGTCTTGGCACGAGGCTGTATTTGAAGCGTCGGCCCTTGACGTTCAGCTTGAGGGCTACGACGGCGTTTTTGGGGAGCCTCCGCTTGATTTTGAGCGGTTTACGCAGCCCCGCTTCGAGGGTTGAGGTCTCGCCCGACGCTATGACTAGGGCCTGCCTGTAGTGGGTTCCGTCTGTTTTGACGGCGTCTGGCTCTGGGTGGCTGGGTATGTTGAGCGGCGGCAGGAGTCCCGCGTACCTTAGGCCGGGCTTGAGAGGATACTTCAACATTCTGAGGTAGGGGGCTGTGCTGAGGTAGTCGAGCACATCCTTCAGCCAACGTGCGTTTCTGACGTCGGGTTTTTCACGTCTGTCGGGGTAGAGAATGACTTCATCGACTCTGAACGTCGCCACAACCCGGCCTACGAACCCTGCTTTGACGGTGGCTTCACGGAGGCTGGGGACGTCTGAGGCGAAAGAGTAGGGCAGTAGCACGGCTAACGTGGCTGCTTCACCGACGTCTTGACGCTGTGTTATGGGATTAATGTTTTCTGAAGCTATATGTCGAGGACGAACCTGACGATGTTTTTCTCCGTGTCAACCTCCATCAAGGCGTAGGTGGGCGACTTGACCGCCGTCCCTGTTCTGTGTTTCTCCCTGCTGTACTGGACGCCAACCACCTCGCCTTCCAAGGTGTAGACGCTGTTCCTCGAAATCTTGAAGACCCTAACCTCCGTCCCGACCAGTTGGCTGAGCTCGAAGACGTGGAGAAGCTTCTCCAGCCAGTCGTACAGAAGCTCGTGCAAGTCTGCGCCGGACGCCTCGACTCTGACGGTTTTCTCAGCTCCTTCAGCCTCGGGTATCAGGGTTCTGAACAGGGCAAGGCCGGCCTGCTCGAAGGCTTGTTCAAGCGTCTGGCCGTAGGCTTCTAGGTAGATGTCGGCTGTGTGGCGTAGCTGTCTGAACCCTGCTGTGCTCAACCCGTGTAAAGCTGGGGACTGCTGCTTTTAGAGTGTTTAGCCTACTGCCCCCACCACTCTTCCTCGACGACTGTTGCTTGGCTGCGTCTCCTCATCAAAACCGTGGCTGCCACGGCTACCGCCGCTATGCTGACTACGCTGCCGTAGACTATGGCTCTGGCTGTTTCGTGCGATATTGTCGGCTGTTCGATTGTCTGGGTTGCGGTCTGCCGGTTTGTGGCCGTGCCTGTGGCTGTCGCTACTGCAACGTCCCGTGTTGAGAGGCTGATCGTGTAGGGGCCTCCGCCGCCTACTCCTGCGTTGTTGGACACTTTCAGGTAGTAGGTTTTCTCGCCGGGCTCTTCGTTGGTCAGGTAGACTGTGGCTTTCCCTCTGTCGCCTGTCAGGTTGTAGCGGAGGCTGAACAGGGTGTGGTCGAGCAACGCTATTTCGTAGTTGTTTTCCCCGGCCGTGGTCAGCTCGACGACCAGCTCCTTGCCTTTTCCCAGAGCCGCTGTGAAGACGTAGAAGTCGATGTGGTCGGAGCCCTGCTTGACGGATGAGAGATGGCCTGAGACCGAGACGGGCTGTGAGCCGACTGAGCCTATTTGAACTGCTTTGTCAGCTCTGTTGGCTGCGTCTCCGCCGCCTACGTCGTGCAGACGCTGGACTGCGACCGTTGCTGTGTACTCGGCTTTGGCTGGGACTGCTTCGGAGAAGAGTCCTATTTTGAAGCATATGCTTGTAGGCCGGTTGTCTCCTAGGTTTCCATGCGTCCATGTGAAGTTGAAGCTGTAGGGGCCTCCGACAAGTATGCTCTGCTCGGTGATTATGTGGGTGAACTGGTTGGGCCTAATCTCCCACAGCATGAGCATGTTTATGGCTGCCGACGTGTTTGTGGTGATGGCTACGTCTATCTTTACCATCTCTCCGGGCTTTAGGTTTTCAAGCCTGTAGAACCTTTCGTGAAGCCTGCCTGAAAGAGTACCCGTAAGCGGCGGGGTGGTTTCAAGGAGGTTTATCTTGCTGTCGGCTGTTATGCAGGGGTCCTGCATCTGCCCCCCTACCGACTGAAAAGCTAGCAGCGTTATCAAGGCTGCTGCGTAAACAGCTTCTAGACGTCGCATTCTGGCTGTTTTGGGCGAGGATGTTCTTAAAAACGTTTCCCGTTTCAAGGTTTTTCGAATTATTCCCGTATCGGCCTAGGTATTATTAACCGTGAGAGAGAATTGGGAAAAAAGGATGGGGGTTTAAAAAAAGGGGTTTTGGGTGTTTATTTCTTCGGCGGTGCTGCTGGGTAGATGCCGAGGCGTCTGCCTCTCCAGCGGATGTATTCGCTGACGATGACGACTACGACGATTATCAGCAGTATCAGGCCGATTATCAGCGCTAGGAACGTGGCGAACGTCATGGGTACGCCTAGCAGCACGGTGTAGAGGTCTAGTGTGATGGTTGCGGTTCTGGTGCCTCTGGCTAGGTTTGCGCTGGAGCTGAAGGCTTCGTAGGCTGCTCTGACGGTGTAGTCTGCGCCGATTACTTTGCTGAACACCGCTGTTCCGCTGGCGTCAGTCGCTGCTCTGCCTATGGTTGTTCCTGCTCTCACGAGCTCGACGAGCGCGCCCTGTATCGGCTGTCCTGCTGCGCCTTTGACCAGCACTGTTATGTCGTAGATGCCTGCCTGCAGGGTTGCGCTTGTTCTGGCTGCTGTGAACCGTATGTTGTCGCTGCCTATCTGTGTGCCGTCCTTAGTGACTGTCACTGCGTAGGTGTTGTCGAGTGGTACCTGTCCGATTATGACGACTCCTTGGCTGTCTGTCTTGCCTGCGGGCTGTCCTCCGAAGCCGATGTCTGCGCCTGCTACGGGTCTGTCGTCGAAGTCGACGACTTTGATGGTTATGTCGTCTACCGGCAGTACGAGGCTGCCTCTGCTCTGCAGTCCTGCGGGCGAGTCTCTTACTGCGGCTCTGGCTGTTGTGCCGAATGGGCTTGTCCACTCGACTGTGAAGTCGTAGGTTCTGCCGTCGGGTATTCTGAGCAGCGTGAAGACGCCGTCGGGTCTCAGCTGTGTGTCGTTGGCTCGGGTAAGCGCTGGCGACACGCTTACGCGGGCTCCTGCGACGGGTCTGCCTTGTCTGTCGACGACTGTGAACGACACGTCTCTGAGGGCTAGGACGACGGTGCCTTCGACTGTTCCGACGTTGGCTCTGCTGATGTCGAACGTTCTTCTGCCTACTTCAGCTCCTCCTGGCCCTGGCCAGAAGGCTACGATGTCGTAGGTGCCTCTTACCTGTCGTCTGGCTTCGAAGATGGCTCCCTGTCCACGTATGGTTATCTGGTCGGGTAGCGCCAGCGACGGTGCTGTGAAGACGTAGGCGGGGTCGACTGGCCGTTGGGCGTCGCCGTAGACGAACCGTACTCTGAGGTCGAAGATGCGTGTGATGACGTCGAAGC